>CAIXDB010000058.1 GCA_903918125.1 uncultured bacterium
CGGCATCTCTCCAGCCTGATAACGGAAACCAGACGATTATGAAGTCGAACAACACAGCCTTTGCAACCGCCAAAGCCGACATCAAAACGGCGCAAAGTGACTTGCAAACCGCTCGCAGTGACGCACAGCAAATCGTCAACACACTGAAAGCAAACGGTTCGGTCAGCGCGACAACGACGACATCGGCGCAGTAAAGATTCGTAAAACCAAAAATCCCCACATACTTTTCCGTCACCGGAATATTCGCGTGGTCGCGAATTTCCTCAACGCTCGTCGGTCAAGAAAACAATGCGCTCTCTCGTGTGCCCCGCACTCGAGAGCTGTTGTTTTCTAACCTCCTGCGCGATGTGCCTGAAAAGTATGTGAGCCCTTTTGATTTTACTCGTTGACAATGAAGTGCTATCATGAAGATATGGCATCACTAGACGAAATTCGCGACGCGAGACTTGCAAAACTTGAGATGTTAAAATCGAAGGGGATTAACCCGTATCCGGCAAAAGTTCCGCGAGATTTTGATATTGCAACAGTGAAGGGAGATTTTGACACACATGTAAAAAACGGTGTGGTTGTTTCGGTAGCCGGACGTGTCATGGCAATCCGCGGGCAAGGCGCGATACTTTTTGTAGTACTTTTTGACGGCACGGAAAAAATTCAGGCGATTTTCAAAAAAGATGTGCTAAGCGAAGATTTGTTCTCGCTTTTCACCGAAACAGTCGATGTTGGCGATTTTATTTCCGTCACCGGTACACCGATGCTTTCCGACCGCGGTGAACAGTCGGTCATGACATCCTCGTGGCTCATGGCGGGGAAGTCGCTTCTACCATTGCCCGAAAAATGGCACGGCTTGCAAGATGTGGACGAGCGTTTCCGCAAACGATACCTCGATTTTCTCATGAACCCCGAGTTGCGCGAGCTCATGGTCAAGAAAAGCAAGTTTTGGGATATCACGCGAGAATTTTTGAAAACGCATGGCTTTCTCGAAGTGGAAACACCGACACTCGAAGTGACGACCGGCGGTGCGGAGGCTACGCCGTTTGCTACGCATCACAACGACTACGACCTCGACGTCTACCTGCGCATTTCCGTCGGAGAACTCTGGCAGAAACGCCTCATGGCAGGCGGTTTTCCGCGCACGTTCGAAATCGGCCGCGTGTATCGCAATGAAGGCACCTCGCCCGAGCACGCCCAGGAATTCACCAACATGGAATTTTACTCCGCTTTTTCAGACTTTGAAGACGGCATGAAGCTGGTGCGCGAGATGTACATCGATATTGCCGAGAAAGTTTTTGGCACCACAAAATTCACATCGCACGGACATAACTTTGACCTCGCGGATGAATGGACGCGCATCGATTACTCGGAAGAAGTCAAAAAACAAACCGGCGTGGATTTGAACACCGCAACAGAAGATGAAATTATGAAAAAACTCTCGGAGCTTGGCGTAAAATACGACGGCACAAACCGCGAGCGACTGACGGACACGTTGTGGAAATATTGTCGCAAAAACATTTCCGGTCCGGCATTCCTCGTCAACCACCCAGTGCTCGTGGCACCGCTTGCAAAAAGCCAGCCGGGTGCAAAAACCGTGCAAATGTTCCAGCCGATTATCGCGGGCAGTGAAGTTGGTCGCGGATATTCGGAGTTGAACGATCCGCTTGACCAGAAACAGCGTTTCGACGATCAGAAAAAACTGCTCGAGGCGGGGGACACGGAAGCGATGATGGCGGACGGTGAATTCGTCGAAATGCTCGAGTACGGCATGCCACCAACCTGCGGGTTTGGCTTTGGCGAGCGACTTTTCGCAATCCTTGCCGACAAACCCTTGCGCGACTTGCAAACATTTCCATTAATGAGACCAAAATCGGAATAGTTTAATTTAAAAAAACTGCGACCCGCCGACTCTCACGAGTCTGCGGGTCTTTTTTGATTTTATTTTTTGATTTTTTCAATAGCACGTTTCACTCCTCGGAGTATCCATGTGATTGTTGAAAAAATCCAAATTACAAATATAAACCCCATAATCCACTCTTTATACAAAGAATAAGGAGCGTGTTCCCCCATCAAAAGTGCAGCGAATGCTGCACCGACAAAAAAAGAACTTAGTATCGAAAAGAACTCTGCTGTAAACATGATTTCACCTCGAGTAAGGTATACAACAACTGTCATAAAAAAGCAATGGTTTATTTTACAACCCACTCAATCCGTTTCCTGCTGTGGAAAAGTGGATAAGTGTGGTTGCGGGTGGGATGAGGTGGTATATAATGCATAGCAAGTGGGAGATTGTGGGATAAAGAGTTATCCACAGCCGTCACACGAATAATTATACGCGTCATGTTAATCGGGGAGTACACACACACCATCGACGACAAAAATCGTATCTCGCTGCCAGCGAAATTTCGTGCGGAGATGGGAAAGAAAATTGTGGTTACTCCGGGACTGGACCAGTGTCTTTTCGTCTTCACTCAGAAAGAGTGGAAAAACATAGAAGAGAAATTGAATCAGTCAAGCATCGGGCAAGCCGACAACCGAAGTTTTAATCGTTTCATGTTTGCTGGAACGGTCGAAGTGGACGTTGACGCAATCGGTCGCATTCTCATTCCGGATTTCCTGCGTGACCACGCCGGACTGAAAAATAAAGTGGTAGTCATCGGTGTTTCGTCGCGAGTCGAAATCTGGAACGAGAAGACGTGGAGCGAGTACAAAAAAGTGGTGGAGAAACAGGCCGACACACTTGCGGAGAAGTTAGGACAGGTCGGGGTACTGTAATCGCCATGATTCACAAAACAGTTCTTTTACATGAAGCAATAGACGGGCTCGACGTACACGAAGGTGATGTGTTCGTCGACGGCACGCTTGGCGGAGGCGGACATACCGAGGAAGTGTTGAAGCGTTGGGGCGACAAAGTGAAAGTGATTGCCATCGACACGGACAGCGAGGCACTCGAGCGAGCCAAAGCACGACTGGAGATACTCGGCGGGAATGTCACGTTCGTGCAAGGAAACTTTCGCCACATCGACACGATACTCGCCAACGCGGGAGTGACACACGCCGACAAAATCTTGCTCGACATCGGACTCTCGTCCAACCAGTTCGAGGATTCCGGTCGCGGGTTTTCATTTCAAAAAGACGAGCCGCTTCAGATGTCTTTCAAGAAAGACCTGACGGAGAGCGACTTGACCGCGAGGGAAATCGTCAACGACTGGGACGAAGAAAACATCCGCGCAATACTCGAAGGCTATGGCGAAGAAAAATTTGCATGGAAAATTGCCAAAGCAATCGTGGCGAGTCGCGCAGAGAAACCAATCGAAACAACGTTTGACCTCGTCGACATCGTCAAGTCAGCAACGCCCGGCTTTTATCACCACCGTCACATCCACCCAGCGACCAAAACATTCCAAGCACTACGCATCACGGTCAACGATGAAATCCGCGCACTCGAGGAGGGAATTCGCGCAGGGTTCGGGGCACTCGCGCAAGACGGTCGGCTGGCAGTTATTTCATTTCACAGCCTCGAAGACCGCGCAGTCAAACAATTTTTTAAACAAATGGAAGAAAATGGCACAGGCAAACGCATTACAAAAAAACCAATCATACCGACGAACGAGGAGATCGCAGAAAACCCGCGAAGTCGAAGCGCAAAACTGAGAATTATTCAAAAAATTAACGAATCCAGATGACAGAAAAAATTTTACAACTCAATACCGAAAAAAATATCTTCTGGACGCTCGTCGGCATTCTCTTGCTCTGCGCCGGATTTTATATGTATTCCGTGACCGCGACGATTCACAACACCGTGGCACGACAAAACCTTGAAACGCAGGCATCGCAGCTCACATTCGCGCAGAGCTCCGAAGAATACGCCTACATCGGTCTGGAAAACAACATCACGCTCGCATACGCCTACTCGCTCGGTTTCAAAGACGTCTCGCAAAAAGATTTCATCTCACAGAATTCGATGCAAGAAGTGTCTTTCCTTTCTCATTAGTAACATCTGCGCTATACTATTGTAGATGAAGTCTCACTTTATAACGCGCATACGGCTGATTTCGATTGCCATTTTTTTATTCGGGCTCGTGCTCGTGGGCAAGCTGTATCTTTTGCAGGTGGTGGACAGCGACATCTACGTGCAAAAAGCCGACCGGCAGTATTTGTCGACGAACAGCAACGTGTTTGATCGTGGTACAATATTTTTTCAAAACAAAGACGGCTCACTCCTGTCCGCAGCAACGCTTCAGTCCGGTTTTACCATCGCCATCAATCCGGAACTTCTGCAAAATCCGGAAATCGTGTACGCGGAAATTAATTCCATTGTGCCTATTGACCACGACACGTTCATCGCCAAAGCGACGAAGAAAAATGACGCATACGAAGAAATCGCCACGCATGTAAGCCAAGATATAGGTCAAAAAATCAGCGCTTTGAAAGTCACCGGCTTGAACAGCTACACCGACCGCTGGCGTTTCTACCCGGGCGGACAAACTGCGTCGCAAACCATCGGTATTCTAGGTTATCAAGGTGACACGCAAGCGGGACGATACGGGCTCGAGCGACAATACGACGATGTGCTCGACCGCAATGATGACGCGTATGTAAATTTTTTCGCCCAGATTTTTTCCGACATCGGCAATGCGGTATCGACAACATCCGCGAACGAAGGCGACATCGTCACCACCATCGAGCCGACCGTGCAGTCGGACCTCGAGCAGGAACTCGCGACCACGAGCGCAAAATGGAACCCGGACCTCATCGGCGCCATCATCATGAATCCGACGAATGGCGAGATTTACGCCATGGCAAGCCTCCCAACATTCGATCCGAACAATACGAGTAATGTAAAAGATGTGTCAGTGTTTTCAAATCCGCTTGTGGAAAATTCGTACGAAATGGGTTCGATTATAAAACCACTGACTATCGCAGCCGGGCTCGACACGGGTGTCATCACGGCAAGCTCGACGTATTTCGATCCGGGATACGTCATGATCGACGGCGTGCGCATCGCAAACTTCGACAATAAATATCGCGGTACGGTAGATATGCAAACACTCCTGTCACAATCGCTCAATGTCGGTGCGGCACACGTCGAGTCGCTCGTCGGCAACGCGCGATTTGAAAAATACATGGACGCATTCGGCGTGGCGCAAAAAACCGGCATCGATTTGCCGAACGAAGGTCGCAACCAAATCGACAATCTTGTTCACGGTCACGACGTCGAATATGCGACGATGGCGTTCGGGCAAGGCATATCGCTCACACCAATCACCACCGTTCACGCCCTGGCAAGCATCGCCAACGGCGGAGTACTCGTCACACCGCATCTCGTCAAGCAAATCAACTACAAGCTGGGATTTTCGAAAACTATTTCGTATCCGCCAGGCATGCAAGCGGTCAGTACGGCGACCGCCAATCAAGTGGCAAAAATGATGACGTACAGCGTCGACAATGTGCTTGACAACGGTGCGCTCAAAATGCCACATTATTCCGTGGCTGCAAAAACCGGTACGGCGCAAGTTGCCAACCCTGGTGGAAAAGGGTACTCTGACACGGAGTATCTGCATTCGTTTGTTGGCTTTTTCCCGGCAACGAAACCGCAATTTTTCATTTTTCTGTTCATGTTGAATCCGAAAGGCGCGCCGTACAGCTCGGAAACGCTGACCGCACCGTTCGGCCGACTGGTCAACTTTCTCATCAACTACTACGAAGTTCCGCCTGACCGTTAACTCACATTCATGCAATTCATCAAACAACTTGCCAAACGGATTTTTCAAGTGGAAGCGCGCTTGATTTTGAAAAAATACAAACCGAACATCATCGCCATCACCGGCAGTGTCGGCAAAACTTCCACGCGCGATGCTATTTATTTAGTCTTGAGTAAAAAATTTTTTGTGCGCAAAAGCGAGAAAAGTTTCACCACCGAACTCGGCATTCCCTTGACTATCATCGGCTGCACGACCGGCACCGGCAGTGTGTGGCAATGGTGCAAAAATATGTTTGTCGGTTTTGAATTGCTTTTTAAACGCGCGCACTATCCCGACTGGCTCATTCTGGAAATTGACGGCGACAAGCCGGGCGACTTTGCCGGGCTGTCCGAATGGTTTCACCCAAATATTCTCGTTGTCACGGCAATCGGCGACACGCCCGCGCACGTCGAACCGTTTGGCAGTGTCGAACGATTGCTCGCCGAGAAAAAAATCCTACTCGACACCGTGGCGCGCGAGGGAGTTATTGTCTATAACGCGGATGACACGCGCGCGTCGCAACTCGTCGAGCAATCCGTTCTGAAAAAAATATCGTGCGGTACGACGCACAACTGCGCCGTGCACGCGGACGAATTCACTCTACTATACGGCAATGCGAGCGGTCGACAAATTCCGACCGGCATGATATTTGAAATTGTGGAAGGCGATGCAAAAAACACCGTTACCATTTTCAACTCAATCGGCGTACACAACGAATACGCCTGTCTCATGGCATACGCCGTCGCGCACGAGCTTGGCGTGGAAACCGCACAAGTTGTCGCTTCGCTCAACCAGTACAAATCTCTGCCGGGACGCATGAACATCATTGCAGGTATGAAAGACACGGTTGTTGTCGACGACTCGTACAACGCTTCGCCCGTCGCCATGCAAGAATCGCTCGAAACATTTTTGAGATTGGAAACGACCGGCAGAAAAATAGCCGTGCTCGGTGACATGCTCGAGCTCGGAAAATATTCAGTCGACGAACACAAAAAAATCGCGCCGATGCTCACAGGCATGAGCCACGTCATCACTGTCGGCATTCGTTCGCGCGGTATGGTGGAGGAATTGCTCTCGCTCGGTTTCAACGAGTCACATGTGTTGTCCTGCGACACAGCCGAAGAAGCCGGTGGGGAATTGCAAAAAATTCTCGCGGAAGGTGACACGGTGTTCGTCAAAGGTTCGCAAGTCATGCGCATGGAACGTGTCGTGCTCGAAGTCATGCGCCACCCCGAGGATGCGCGTACATTGCTCGTCCGCCAAGAACCCGAGTGGCTCTCGCGTCAGTAGTGCAATTTTGAAATTTGTGGTACTGTGATGCGGGAGGGAACACATGCGGTTCATCGTCAGTTTTTTATTTTTCGCCGGCGTCGTGTCGGCACAGTATCGCATCGACTGCGCGTCGATCGCGAAGTACAAAGACCGGGTGATTTTTTGGAAAAGTATCATCACCGGCGAATGGTGGCTCGACGATATCCGTTGCGATATCTCGATAGGGAAACGCGATGCGATGCTGATCGAGGAAGCGTTGTTCGTCAGTTTGCAACATCCGACCGTCTGCACACCGGGAAAAAAATTCTCGGTCACATGGTTCGGAGAAAGAAAACTTTCTTGCTCGAGAAAGTCAGAAAATAAAACCACTTTCTCGATGAAACACCGCACATCCATTCTCCGCCGACTCTTCAGTCGGCGGGTTTCTTTTTATACAAAAAAGTGTTATATTTTTTCAGTAATCGTTTTTGGCTCTATCGTCTAACGGTTAGGACGAAGCCTTCTCAAGGCTTAAATCGCGGTCCGATTCCGCGTAGAGTCACAGCCATATTCTCATTACACCACGATCAGTGTGTTGAAGCCGGAATTGTTGAAAAAATCCACGATGTGTCGCCTCGCGCGTTCTCGGCGAATATCCTTGCACGCCATTGCCGTTACGCCCCGGTCGGCGACCTTGTTGTGGAATTACGTTCGAGATTCCCGTCGCGCCGGTCGAAACGTTGCTCGAACGCGTGACCGAAAATACGTTACCGTTGCCGGAAATGCCCGACGGTGTGGCAAGCACGGTGCTGTTTGAGTTTGTCATCGTCATCGCTTGTGCATCGGCGCCGGAAAGTGTTTCGCTTACACCATTTGCCGTCACCGTGGCATTTTGAAATGTCACTGTACCGAAATTGTCGAGCGGAATGAACGACGCACGATTGCGAGCACCGACAGCCAGTGGCATTTCCTCGATCCATTCCGCGGACGAATGTGATGAAACATATGGCACGGTCACGGAATAATTTTGTCCTGTCGTATTGTCGGCAAAAGAAAAGGTCCATTCGTTTGTGGTTTGCTCCGCGAGTGACACAGTGACCGAATCGCCGCCGTGAATGGCTAGCGGAATGGTTTGCTGGTAGTTTGGCAAACCTTCAATCCACGCCGTGTATGTCGGCACGCCATTTTCTACAACCGCTTGCGTACCGCTTTGAATGAGGTCGGAGGACGTCACACCGCCGATACCGACCCATGTCGCGTCGGCGCTCGTCGACACGTTTGTCGCACCGGTCGGTGTCGGCACAATCCACGTTCCGCCGACACTCGTGTACGTGCCACCAGTGCTGACATATCCGGCCCAGTTAAGCGACGTGCTTTGCGTGACACTCGAAATCGGCGCAGGGGACGAAGCGTCGGCAAAAACCGCGCTCATGGACGGTGCTGTCGCAAAAATAGCCAGAAAAATAAATACCAGTTGTTTTTTCATCATCACAAGTAATACACCTCGCGATTTTGCTTTATTTCAACAGAAAAGGTGCCTGTGGATAACTAGCGGTTGACAAAAAATGACAAGGGAGTACTATTTACGTGTCCGGTAGGGTTGCATGCTGTTGTTTGTTCGAGGAGGGATAGATTTTTTATCCCTCTTCACCACACAGTCTTCAACTCTTCCGTTGTTCTTTCGGTCACAGTTTGATTTTCAAACCGTGACACACTTTTTTGTTCCGAGCTGATTTATCCAGCTCACCCGTTTTTTCACTCCGGTACATATGTACTGGGGTTTGTTTTTTATAAAAATTCACACTATACTATATGCATGGAAAAACCTACACAACCTGAAGTTCATTTTACAAACCCCGAAGAAGAAATAAACTTTCTACGCGAGCAGATTGCCGAGAAAGAAAAAGAATTGCGCGAGAAACATTTTACTGTCGATACCGAAGCGGTTGTGCAGGAACAAATTTCGCGATATCGCGACACATTACCGAAAGATGTGCTCGATGAAACGTACGCGCTGGTAAAAAATGACGTCGAGGCGATTGCATTAAACCTCACGCCCGAACGTCACGACAAAAAAATCGAGGAGTTGCTGAAAATTTTCAATCAAAAGGGAATTAAAAACGCCCTGTCCGTGCTCGCCGGCATGAAAGACCCGCACCTCGAAGACGATTTTCACAAATTTCTGGTGCAATACATAAAAAACGGTTTAGCAAAAGACGCACATGTGAGCGACGAGTCCTTTCGCGGAACGCACATGACGCTATACGAAGTTGCACTACCCGAAGGCGACGGCGAGGAAGAAAAGAAAGGGTTGAAGGAATTGATTTCCTCGATGGAGCAGTTTTTCTCCGGCATGCTGTCGGTCGTGAACAAAGACAAAAAAGATAATTACATTGTGCTGGAAATCGCCAACGCCAACGGCAGTGCTCAGTTTGTGTTCTACATCGCCGTGCCGACTAGCCACAAGGACTTGTTTGAAAAGCAAATCATTTCCATTTTCCACACCGCGCGATTGACGGAGGTTATCGACGATTACAACGTCTTCAACGAAGACGGCGTGTCGCTCGGCTCACACGTGACGACAAAAGAAAATCCGGTGTACCAGTTCAAAACATACGAAACCTTCGACCACGATCCGCTCAATGTCATTCTGAATTCGTTTTCCAAAATTCAAAAAGAAGGCGAGGGTGCGGCGGTGCAAATTATTTTCTCGCCACGCGGAGAATATTTCAACAAACGATACGAGTTTGCCATTGACCAAATCGAAAAAGATGTGCCGACAAAACAGGCCATCGAAATGCCGGAAACGATTGTCGGGGAAATAGGCAAAGGTTTCAAAGACTTGCTGTTTTCAAAAACTCCGAAAGAAGGCGAGGAGAAAAAGCCGGTCGACAGCGAGGCTATTCAGAAAATCAAAACAAAAATCGCCACCACGATAGTCGCCACGAACATCCGCATCGTCGCATCGGCAAAAAGTCGCGAGGATGCCGAGCGCATTCTGACCGGCATCGAATCGAGCTTCAACCAATTCACCGACACGGTGTCGAACGGCCTCGTCTGCAAGCGCTACGACGGTTCGCGCCTGCAAAAAATGTTCCGCGATTTTTCTTTCCGCGCATACAACGCCGACGAATTGATTCCGCTCAACCTCCGCGAGCTGACCACGCTGATTCATTTCCACAACTCGCTCCTTTCGCCGACACCGCAGCTCAAACAAACGCACGCCGAGAGTGCGCCGGCGCCGGCAGACATGGCGAGCGAGGGAACGTTTCTTGGCACAAACACTTTTCGCAATGTCGACACGAAAGTGTTCATGGCGGACGACGACCGCCTGCGACATGTCTATGTCATCGGCCAAACCGGCACCGGAAAAACCGTGTTTCTGAAAAATATGATTATCCAAGACATCCAGCGCGGGAACGGCTGTTGCTTCATCGACCCGCACGGCACGGACATTCTCGACATTTTGGCAAACATTCCGCGCAAGCGTTTTAACGACGTCATATATTTCGACCCGTCATACACCGAGCGACCGATGGCCTTAAATATGCTCGAATACGATCCGCGTTTTCCGGAACAGAAAACATTTGTGGTAAACGAGCTGTTTAGTATTTTCCAAAAATTGTACGGTGGCAACCCCGAATCGATGGGTCCGATGTTCGAACAATATTTCCGCAACGCCACCATGCTTGTCATCGAGGACCCGGAAACCGGTTGCACATTGCTCGACGTCTCGCGTGTCATGTCCAACAAAGCCTTTCGTGATCTGAAAATTTCGCGATGTAAAAACCCCGTCGTGGTGCAGTTTTGGACAGAGGTTGCCGAGAAGGCCGGCGGGGAAGCGTCGCTCGCCAACATCGTACCGTACATCACCAGCAAGTTCGACGTCTTCCTGGCGAACGACATCATGCGACCGGTCATCGCCCAGGAACATTCTTCGTTCAACTTCCGCGACATCATGGATAACAAAAAAATCTTGCTCGTGAATTTGTCGAAAGGTCGTTTAGGGGATATAAACGCAAACCTGATTGGTTTGATACTTGTTGGAAAAATTTTGATGGCGGCATTATCTCGAGTGGATACAATTTCGGCACCGGGCATGTCGCAGACGCAACCTCAAAATCGGCATGGGGACGTTCCC
Source organism: uncultured bacterium (assembly GCA_903918125.1). The sequence goes on from CAIXDB010000058.1 coordinate 11,128, forward strand.
CCCTTCTATTTATACATTGACGAATTTCAAAACATCACCACCGACTCGATTTCCAGTATCCTGTCGGAGGCGCGCAAATACAAACTCTCGCTCACCGTGGCGCATCAATTCATCGCACAGTTGCAGGAGAAAATTCGCGACGCGGTGTTTGGCAACGTCGGCTCGATGGTCTCTTTCCGTGTGTCTGCCGAGGATGCCGAATATCTGGAAAAACAATTCTCGCCGGTCTTCACCGCCAAGGATATTATGAATATCGAAAACTTGCACGCGTATGTCAAAATGCTCGTCAACGGCCGCGCGGAAAAAGGTTTCAATATTCACGAACCGTTTCCGCCAAAAGGTGATCCGGCGATCGTCGAGTCACTCAAACAACTTTCATACCTGACCTTCGGTGGCAACCGCACGGAGATCGAGGAGGGGATTTTGAAGAAGTATAAAAAGTAGTTGAAAGGGCGAGCATGACAGCTCGCCCTTTGAATTAATCGCGGTCATTCGCCGCTGCTTTTCTCCAGTCAAACCCGACTGGCGCCGGTCTTGTCGGACTTTTTTTCTTCGGTCCCCACTTTTTAACCGGTTTCCTGATACGAAAAGTTTTACCCATCTGAGCAAGATTGTACTACTTCTATTTATTTTGTCAATAGCTCATCCACCACTGACTTTACCGTGTCGCCGTCGGCGCGACCTTTGAGGTCTTTCATCAGTGCGCCCATGAATTTGCCCGCGCCGCTTTTATCCGTCACACCGAGCTCCTGCATTTTTGTTTGCGCCACTTTCATCACATCCTCGCGAGACATTTGCGCCGGCAGGTACGCTTCGAGCACGGCAAGCTCGGCTTTCTCCGCGTCCGCCAAGTCTGACCGCCCGCCTTTTGTAAACTGCTCAATCGAATCTTTGCGTTGCTTGACCGCGCGACGGATTACTGCAAGTGTTTCCTCGTCCGTGAGTTCTCCGTCCGGTTTTCGCTTGAGCGCCACGAGTTCATTTGTGAACCCCGCCACCAGTCCGCGCACTACGCCGAGTCGCACAGTATCATGCGCCTTCATCGCTTCTTTTATTTGATCTTTGATTGTTTGTTGTAGTGACATAATTTTTGAATTATCCAATATCTAATGAAAAATGTGCTAATATATATGCCAATAAAATAAATATTAAAACCAGAAGAATACTTTGTAAAATTAAATTTTTCTTATTTGGTTTTACAATTCCCCATATTGCGATAATTATTAATGGAATTAATATCCCAACAACAAATAAATTAGCAAAACCAGGTAACCATAAAAAATATCCACACACAATTAGCATTAAAACTGATGTTATTCTATTTGTTATTTTCATACCTTTAATGCTACCACAAACCACATTTTTTTAGTACAATGGTGACATGGACACAACTACCATTCTTTTCATCATCGGAGCTTTCATCGCGGGCGGTATCGTTATGCTTCTCCTGCGACCGCGCGGAGCGGGGAAATCAACCGACGACACAGGACTGAAACTCATTCTCCAACAAATCAACGAGCTCAATCGCACCGTCGACCAGAAAATCGGTGAGTCAACGCGGCACATGAACGAGTCGGTGCGGACACAGCTCGGCGAGTCGGCGTCCTTAATTCGCGAAGTGACCAAAGGCTTGACCAAACTCGACGAAACAAATCGCCAAGTCGTTTCATTTGCCGACCAGTTGCAAAACCTCCAGGACATTTTGAAAAATCCGAAACAACGCGGCATCCTCGGCGAATACTATCTCGAAACACTCCTCAAAAACGTCCTCGCTCCGTCGCAATACCAGATGCAATACGCATTTTCAAACGGCGAGATTGTTGACGCGGTGGTGTTCGTGAAAGACAAAATCATTCCGATCGACTCGAAATTTTCGCTCGAAAACTACAACCGCATGACTGAAACCGTGGACCCGACCGAGCGCGAGCGACTGGAGAAACTTTTTGTGAGCGACTTGAAACTGCGCATCACCGAAACGTCAAAATACATTCGACCGGCGGAAGGTACGATGGATTTCGCGTTCATGTTCATTCCGCATGAAGCGATTTATTATGACCTGCTCATCAACAAAATCGGCAAGGGGAACGGCGGTGCAGACTCAGACGATGGCGACAATCTCATCCAGCGCGCGGCCGGCAAGCAGAAAGTGATCATCGTTTCGCCGACGTCTTTCCTGGCATATCTCCAGACCGTGTTGCAAGGTTTGAAAGCGATGCAGATTGAGGAAACGGCAAAAGACATCATCAAACGTGTCGGCGAACTAGGGTCACATTTGAAACGCTACGAGGAATATCACGGCAAACTCGGAAACTCGCTCGAGGCGGTGGTCAACCGTTTCAACGATTCGAGCAAAGAGTTCAAAAAACTGGATAAGGATGTGGTGCGTATCACCGGCAACGTGGTGGGTATTGAAACCACTGTAGTGGATAAACCCGAGATGGTGGACTAACCGTCCCAGTCCCGATATTGCCTTACCGTCTTAGGCGTCCTTTTGAGACACTATCTCTTTGCTCTATCCTTGCATTTTTGACCACTTTTCTGTATATTGTGAGCACTATGGAATTTGCAGTCATACACACGGGCGGAAAACAATACAAAGTCGCTATCGGCGATACCATTAAAATTGAGAAATTCAAGGGTGATTTCAAGGTGGGAGACAAGATTGTCTTCGACAAAGTTATGCTCACAGAAGGCGCGAAAGGGGCCGTGGGAACGCCGTACGTCGTCGGTTCGACCGTTGAAGGCACACTCGCCGAAATCGGCCGAAACAAGACCGTCGAAGTGGTCAAATACAAGCAAAAATCTCGCTACTACAAGAAAAACGGCCACCGCCAACCGTGGTTCAAAGTGACCATCGGAGCGATTAAGTAATGAGATAGGCGACCCTTGCGGATCGCCTTTTTGTTTTAATTAACGATATCGTGTTCTGAGACGCGCCAACGCCAGTCTCATATCTGAATTAGCGTGTTCGTGCATACGGTCTGCTTTTTCCTCGAACAGCTCCCAGAGGATTTCGGCCTGTTGTTGGGGAGTGGCAGTGACCCATTTTTTTATGAAGTTCTTTTTTCGGCGGTTTTCTGCTTTAGCGTCCATACTCATTTCTTCTGCCTTCAGTTTCTCTTCAAACGGATCCAGCATTCGTGCCATAAAGTTCACCTCTTCCACAACTCTACAGAATCTTCCACAAAAATCAACTACTGGCGATTCTTCAACGCGTTTTTGATTGTCTCAGTGTCGGAGTATTCAAGCTCGGTGCCGGTGGAAAGACCGCGGCCGAGTGTGGAGATTTTGAGTGAATATTTTTCTGCGAGCGGTCGGAGAAGCGACTGGAGATACATTAGCGTGTTCTCGCCTTCGGGGTTGTAGTTGAGTGCGATGATGATTTCTTTGAGACCAGTACGTTTCTCCACAATTTCCAAAAGCTCGCGCTGGCGAATATGTGTTTCCGGCGCTTTTTCGAGAATCGGTACGGTGCCCCCGAGCACAAAATAATATCCGCCGAATGATTTTGTTTTTTCGATGTTTTCAAAGTCCACATCGTGCGAGACAATCATCAGCACGGATGAGTCGCGACGAGTATCCGCGCAAATCGGACACATCGTACTACCGGACGCATCGTTTTGGAAAAATCGAAAACACGAGTCGCAGACGTGGACCTGCGTGCGAATGGTTGAAATCAAATCAGCCAG
>CAIXDB010000059.1 GCA_903918125.1 uncultured bacterium
AATCGGTGGCATGCCGACGCAGATATATTACGCCGGTCGCCAGCCTCAATTCCCCGGCTTGGACCAGATTAACTTCTCGTTGATCGGCCAGCCGGACGCAAATGTTCCTGCCTTGGAAGTCCAAGGCACTCTGGTCGCAGGCGACATGCAAACCAGTTTCAAAATTGTGTCGCAATCTCAAGCAGTTCAATAGGAGGGCCAGTGTCATGGCAACATCACACTCCCCTCCAAGCCGGCGTTCGCCTTTCATTTCACGCAAGTGATTGATGACAACGCCGGTTTTTTCGTGTGAAAATTTTGGATAAATAATAAAAGTGAAAGCCGTGGACCTTTTACGGTGGACACGACTTTAGCGGGTTACGGCTTGTGGGAATCCTGCCACGGGTCGTTGTTTTTCCAATTGTCCCAGTCGCCCTTCCATGCGGAGTTGGGCGGTTTTTCGTCGGTGTTCTCACCGACATTGGGAAAGCAGGATACTCGAGCAATGGAGCCACGCAGGGTTTCGGAACTCTGCGTCCGTTTGGTCGGAGCGTCCAAAACAAGAGGCATGTGGTCTTGAAAATTCTTGTTTGAAATGCAACTCATATACAATTAAGAAATATGAGAAATTCATTTGTGCATTTGGACTTTCGGGCTCGCGACAGACTTGAGTCTCTGTTAGATGAAGGATGCAAACAGAAAGAAATAGCAAAGATTCTCGGTGTACACAAAAGCACCGTATCTCGGGAAATACGGTCGCGGAAAAAAGAAAATGGAGAATACAAAGCCAGCGTGGCTGAACACAAAGCCGGAATCAAAAGAAGCGATTCAAAATATCAAGGTATGAAAATCGAACAACATCAGTGGCTCAGGAAATACATCATTTCAGAGTTGAAAAAATATCAGTCTCCAGAATGCATAGCCGGCAGAATGAAAGAAGAAAAGTGGCAGATCAAAGTGTCATCCGACGCCATATACCGCTGGCTCTGGAGTTCTTTTGGTCAAAGATACTGCAAATATTTGTGCACCAAACGATACAGAAAGAAACCACATTCGGATGCTCCGAAAAGGTATATCATTCCAAATATGACCAGTATCCATGCCGTGCCAGTTGATCCGGGATTTGTGACCGAAGGTGACACCTTCCTTTCTCCGAAGAAAATCTCCAAGCATGCAGCGGTGTTGGTGGTCTGGAGAGAAACAAAACTTTTGAAGGGAGAGTTAGTTAAAAGTCTTCGACCAATACACACAACCAGAGTGATGAGAAAAATACATTCTGAAAACAAAAGTGATTTGATGATTTTGGACCAAGGTGGTGAAAATCGAGAGCACGAAAAGTTTGGAATACAAACGGCTTTCTGTGACCCTGCTTCTCCACGACAGAAACCTTTGATTGAAAACAGCATCGGGCAACTTCGCAAGTGGTGGTGGCCGAAAGGTACAGACTTGTCTAAAATTTCACCAGAGGAGTTTCAAGAAAAACTTGAAATCATGAACAACAAATACAAAAAATCGCTCCAATATCGGAGCGCCAATGAGGTCAGCAGAACATGTGGTATACTAAAATATTAACAGCTGGAGTTGCATTTCACCCCAGAATTTACAATGTTTCATACCTTTTGAAAGTATCATATTTATTACATATTGTCCACATACCCCATTTTCATACATTAAGGTGTATACTTCAGGCATATGAAACAACAAACACAACAGTCAGATTACAAAAAATATGGTTCAGAGCAAAACGCTACGGCTGGGGCTGGTACCCAGCAACATGGG
>CAIXDB010000060.1 GCA_903918125.1 uncultured bacterium
CTTCAAAAAACCCTCCGCTGTTTATTCAGCCGGAGGGTTTTTTGCGTGCATGTGTACCACATTCATTGCCGTATCACAATGAATGTGGTACCCTTAAAAGGTCATGAAAAACACCAAAATATTCAACAAAAAACCTATAGTCAAAGACGAAGCTCTTTTGACTGAATTCATAACAACCACTCAAGAAGTCCAAAAACTTCGAGAACTTTCGCCTACCGAAAAAGTCCATTTTGAATATGAAGTGGACAAAAGTCATTTGTATCATTCGAGCAAAATCGAAGGTTCCAAATTAAACGAATACAGGTTAGATAAGGCAATCCATGCATAACGATTTCATTCGTCCGGAAGACAAAACAGATTTGGAAGACCGCGAGGCGGCCGGTTTTTGGAAAGCAATCGCTTTATCAAAAGAAGTTGGTACAAGTGGCAGAGAAATTGATCTCGGTGTAATACTGGAACTCAATAAATGCATTTTACAAAATGCCATGCCGGAATCGGCTGGCATTTTGCGTAAGGAAGGACAGGATATCAAAAAGCTGAAATGTGTCGAGCCACCGCTGGGCTCGGCAGTTCGTGAGAAAATGCATGAATTTGAAAAAGACATGAAACACAAAATTTCACTTGTTAGTCTTCGCTCACCAAATATCAAAAACAAGAAAATTCACAGACAATGGGTTGACGATATTTTCGCTCTGGCAGCTTGGATTCAGCACAGTTTGGTTGCCATTCATCCATTTTGCGAGGCAAACGGACGGACCGCTCGCTTGATGACAAATGTTATCTTGCGAAGATTTGGTTTTCCTCCAACAGATGTCAAAATTGAAGCTGAGTCAAAAGAAAAGTATATTGACTCACTGTGTCAAATCGATAGATACGGAGATTATGAACAGCTGAAAAAACTTATTTTGCAAGGATCACTCAGAACTTTGAAAAAGGAGCAGAAAATTAGAATGAGGAAGTAAAAAGTGCTTTTAATGTATTATTTTATCGAGAGGTGTAATATTATATGTATATGGATGCGACTCCAAAAAAAGTCAAGTTTCGTTGGTTCATCGGCGGTTTTGTTTTTGGAGCGTGCGTTGTGTTGGCCGTCGGCTGGTTTGTGTATTCTCGACAACAATCCGAAATGATAAAAGTGACGCGCCAAAGCGACATCTCCCCCAGCACGGACTATTCTTTCACCGATCCTTTGATGACCGTGACTGTGACGGGTGATGCAGACTCAAAAGCATACGCCGGCGTGGAAAAAAATATCGAGGAGTACATCCAAACGGAAAAAAGTGCCGGTGTGTCGTCAGTGGCGGTCAACTTTCGCGATATAAACAAATCTGTCAGTTTCAACATCAACCCGACCGAGCTGTATGACCCGGCGAGCTTGACCAAAATTCCTCTCATGATGGCATATTACAATATCGCCGAACAAAATCCGACCATACTTTCCAATCGTATCACATATTCCGGCAAACAAGACCTCGACGCGACCGAGCAAATCGAGTCGCCTGTGCAGCTTGTGCCGGGACAGAGCTATTCCGTCGAGTCGCTCATCGAGCACATGATTCGAAACTCGGACAACAACGCGGAGGAAATGCTCGCCGACCATTTGGCACGTATCGGACAACTCGGCGCACTGTCGTCTGTCTTTGACGACATCGGCATCAGCACGAGCACGACGGCGGACAACACTACCGCGCGTTCATATTCGCTTTTCTTGCGTGTGTTGTACAATGCCACGTACCTCGACCGCAACTATTCGGAAAAAGCTTTGCAACTTTTGTCACAAACCGATTTCAGTCAGGGAATCGACAACGGTATCCCAAACAATATCACCGTGGCCGAAAAGTTTGGCGATGCTCGTATTCCGGACGCGCAGGGCAATGTCATCGGTGTCGAATTGCAAAACTGCGGTATTGTGTACTATCCCAACCACCCGTACATTATTTGTGTCATGACAAAAGGTTCGAGTATCGGCGATGTCGAGCAGGCAATCGGCAGAATTTCAGAAATGCTTTTTCAGGAAATGGAGAAGAGGTATCCGCTGTAACCGGTTGATTTTCGGTGCTGTTCGTGTAAAATGACGGTATGGAACCAATAAATTCGAATCAGCCGGCGAAGTCGTCTTCAAATCGCACCATTTTTATTATTCTCAGTATCGTGGTGCTTGTGCTCGTCGTTGTCTTGGTGTGGAAACATTTTTCGCACGGTCAGCCGAGTATGGCGACGAATCAGTCGACTGCCACAACTACCACTGAAACCGCCACATCATCGCCATTTCTTCTCGGAACGCCGACAACCGTGACTGTCACAACACCGCAACCGGCCCAAACCGCTTCCGCTTCCGCTTCCGCGCCGTCTCTGACTCGCGCACTTCCGGATACGTCGGGACTCGACCCGCAATTTGTGACAAGTACCGAAGCGGACATGCAGACAAGCATTGCGAACATCGGCAAAAACAAAACCTCATTCCAGGATTGGATGGAACTCGGCTTGGATCGCAAGGAGCTTGGTGACTACACCGGTGCGGCGCAGGCGTGGCAGTACATGTCGGAGTTGTATCCGACAAACATCGTGTCGTTTGCAAACCTTGGTGATTTGTACACGAACTTTTCAAAAAACACAGCCCTGGCGGAGACAAACTACGCACAAGAAATAAAAAACGCGCCGACGAATGTGAGCGCATATGAAAGTTTGTTTGCGCTCTACATCGCCGACGGCAAAATCGATCAAGCAGTTGCTTTGGCGCAAGCGGGTATCGCGGGCAATCCGCAAACGCCGGATTTGGATATCATGCTCGC
>CAIXDB010000061.1 GCA_903918125.1 uncultured bacterium
CACTCTTTGGTGGCGGTCGCTACAATGATCTACTAGATATTTTTGGTAAAAATAAAATCCCCGCTTTTGGTTTTGGTATGGGTGACGTCACAATGCGAGATTTTTTGGAAACACACAACCTTTTGCCAAAATACAAATCATCTGCTGAAGTTTACATCTGCACAATCAAACCAGAATATATCAAAAATGCCACAGAGCTCGCCGGTAAAATCCGAGCCCAAAACATAAACGTTTCCATAAACCTAACAGACAAAAAAATCGGCGACCAAATAAAGTCAGCCGACAAACAAAAAATCCCATTCACCTTAGTCATCGGTGAAGACGAAATCAAAAGCGGTTTGTATCCAATAAAAAATCTGGAAACCGGCGAAGAAAAAAAAGTGAAAATCGAGGAAATTGAAAGTGTGATAAAAAAATAGAATATAAAAAACCGGGAGTGCACTTGGCACTCCCGAGTTGATTAAAAAGAAAGGAAAGACTAGGCAGTCGCCGCTTCGGACGACTTGCCGTTGTTACCACCGAACTTGGCAATCCAGCGAGTTTCCCAGTCAGCCAGATTACGCGTGGACTTGCGCTGCAAATCCTTGAGGTGACTGAGAATCTCCCACACCTGCTTTTCGGTGACGTCGCCGTCATCGTACTGCTCGGTCAACTTGCGGAACGCGTTGGCGTTCTTTTGGCCAATCGAACGGTAGTTGAAAGTCAGCGATCTCTGAAGCTCAGAGATCCCGTTGCCGGCCTTCTTGCGACGGCCGGAAAGATGCTCCTTCAACTTGTCGATGTCGACGCCATACTGCTCTGTGGCAGCTTTGACCGTCAACCCACCATCCGTGATAGCTGCGGCGGCGCGCAACAGCTTTGCCCGTGACAGACGCTCGTTGACCTGCTGGATGCGCTGGCGAACCATCGGAAGAGGCAACGCCAAACCTTCGGCGATTGCCTTGTTGGACTGCTTGCGCTCCAACAAAGACTCGATCGTGTGATCGATGTCGCCCATTGAGGGCGTCATCGTCCCCGTGCAATTCTTGCGAAAAGCATAGGCGATCATCTCCGCTTCGTTGTCGAAGCGAAGCACTTTGACCACGGTCTCCTTGACGTCGCACATCTCGTACGTCCAGCGCCGATGACGACCATCGACAATGGACAAGTCCTCGATGACCTCGATGGGGTCGATTTCCTTGCCGGAAGCGACAAGACCCATCAAGTACTCGACGTGATCCTCGTTCAAAGACTGACGAACGAAGAGATTGGCCTTCAGATCGGACACTGCCACTTTCTGCTCACGAATCACTTTCATACTCTTTTCTCCTATTTCTCGTCGGACGGTTGTAGAAAACGTCCCTGTTTTGTGCGCCAGCCTGCGCGTTTTTTGATTACCTGAGAAAATATTACATATGTCCCAGGATCGGGCCATTCACTTTCACGCCAGACCGATTGATCAAGCGCCATTGTGACTGGTCCTAAAACTTCAGAAGAGATAACAGCATAGGGCCCATGCTTACCATCGCGGATTATTTTTTCTATAATACCGCAATATTCTTCGGTCTGCATAAATTACCCTTTTTTCGCCGTGATAAGTCTCGAGCTCAGTAAACTCAAACGCGATGAGAGGTCGAGAATCATTGGAACATCATTTGATAGAGTGTTCAGCTCTTCCGGAGAGAGATCGTCAAATCCTCCCCCTTGAAAAAGAGCTAATAACCCCTTCATGATGGACAGAGCCGCACCACGCGGAGATCCGGAATTCGTAAAATCAGATGGCAGCAGAAGCTGTACCTGATCTTTCGATGTTTCTGGAGTATCCGTTAGGACAGTAAGACGACCAGAGTTAAAAGATTCTTTCTTTTTTTTCTCGAGTTCGTCGCGCTTTTCTTTCCAGAGGTTTCTCATGTTTTCAGACATGAGACCACTGACGCCGTACTTATCTCGAAGCACGGCATAAAGCGTTGAAGGTTGAGCGTAGCCTATTCGGCTAGTAGCCTCGTCGACAGACAGGATACCAAACCCGATTAATTCAACCACTCCCTTGATAGAAAGTGGCAAACGTTCGAATTCAATAACCTTGTATCCATGGAGGTTCAAGTAACAAATGAATTTGAAAAGCGTATCTCCCACAGGGAGAGCGCAATCCTGTTCATTGTCAAGATACCGACTCGCAGTTTGTCGACCAACTCCGCAAAAATCCATTAGTGGTTGAATAGCCTCATATCGGCCATGCTTCCCTTTGGGGATTTTTGAATTAAACCACTTGCAAAGGTGCCTTAGGCACTCTTCGAAGTGGCCTCTGATGGGTTCGTAATGTTCTACCACATCTTTTCTTTCCTTTCTTGTGAA
>CAIXDB010000062.1 GCA_903918125.1 uncultured bacterium
GCATGTGCTACGTAGTCAAAAAGCGACCGTCACAGCGTACGATGCGTCCGGCCGGAAATTTACCAAAGGCGCGTCGGGTATCGTGGCGCAAATTTTTCAGCACGAAGTCGACCATTTGAACGGCGTGTTGTTTATCGACAAAGCCAAGTTCGTCGAGGAAGTCATTCCCGAGCATATTGCTTTGAAACATACGAAATCACATGCAACAAAAATTTAATTTTGTGTTTTTTGGTACGTCGCATTTTTCGGTGCTCGTGTTGGACGAGCTCAAGTCCGGCGGTTTTCTGCCGACGCTTCTGGTGACTGTGCCGGACAAGCCAAAGGGTCGGAAACTGGTTATGACTCCGCCTGATGCAAAAGTGTGGGCGGAAAAAAATGCGGTGCCGTGTATTCAGCTCGCAACACTCAAAACGTCGGACGCGGAAAAAGAAATCCGCTCACATTTTCCGGACGGCTGTGGCGTGGCTGTGGTCGCATCGTACGGCAAAATCATTCCGCAACATATTCTCGACATTCCGCGACGCGGGATGTTGAATGTCCACCCGTCACTTCTGCCGAAATTGTGCGGTGCGTCGCCTCTGCAAAGTGCGATTTTGACCGAAGATGAAACCGGCGTGACCATCATGCACCTCGACGCGGAAATGGACCACGGCGGAATTGTGGCGCAGGAAAAAGTGAAAGTGTCCGACTGGCCGGCGTACGAGGCCGACCTTGAGGAATTGCTCGGTCATGCCGGCGGGAAACTGCTCGCTGGTGTGTTGCCGAAATGGGTAGACAGCGAGATTGCTGAAACCGCGCAAAACCACGCCGAGGCGACATTTACAAAAAAAATAGAAAAAGCCGACGCATTACTCGACTTGTCCGCGCCCGCACTCGAAAACTTGCGCAAAATTCGCGCGTACCACATCTGGCCCGGCGCATATTTTTTCGCAACACATCACGGCGCGCAGATTCGCGTTATCGTCAAACGCGCTCGTGTGGAAAACGGCGAGTTGATTATCGAGCGTGTCGTGCCGGAAGGTAAAAAAGAAATGAGCTACGCGGATTTTCAAAAAGGCTTGCGCGCCGATTAGCTGACTAATTTTGACCGGTCAGCGCTTGTGTCGACCAATTGTCCGCGATCGCTTCGGTTTTTGTGGTGAAATATAAAAGAATGACGGTCATGATAATACACGCAAAAACAAAACCTACCAACGCCGGACTCGCTTTTTGATTGAGGTGTCCGATGTGCATGGTATTATCGAGATATTTTTCTGACCAATGATTTAAATTGTGACGCGCCTCGTCGAAACAATGTCTCACGCTTTTCTTTTTTCGCCACGATCTCGCGCTCGATCTGATCGCGCACCACGTCGATGGCGGCGTACAAGTCCGACTTTTCCGCCACGGCATAGAACTGATTTTGTCCCGGTCGGACAATATTCACTTCCGCGCGAAAAATGTCACCCGACTTGTGATGCTCGGTTGTCTTGCCGAGTTCCACTTCGCACAATGCCTCGTTTTTGTCATCGCCGAAAAATTTTCCAAGTGACGAAACTTTCTTTGTCACATACTCCTCAATTGCCGGCGTCATATCAAAATTCGTTGTGCGTGTTTTTATATTCATACTGAAAGTATACCATGGCCGGGTGTGAGCATTCAATGAATCCCGAGCGTGTAAAATTCAGATTGCATTTCTTCGGTCTTTTGCTATTATGTGAATGTCTGATGAGTTTGACTCGCAGACACAAC
>CAIXDB010000063.1 GCA_903918125.1 uncultured bacterium
CCACGCGATGAAACCGCCCGGTCATGTCGGTCAAAATATAGAGCACGTTTTCATGCTTCCCCATCGTTTCCTTAAAAAGCTTTGCCACTTTCGAGGCGTTGCCCGGTTTGCATACAAATGTGTCGTGTACAATTATCATGATTTTTTTGGTTAAAAATAATGATTGAATTGTACCTTGCCGAACAAAAAGATTTGATGAAATGTGACATGTATTAAAACAGCGCGAAAAACTTGACCGGGTCGATGGAGACGTTGTTCACACGCACGGACAAATGCAAGTGCGGACCTTCGGCATAGCCGGTCTCGCCGGAGAGTCCGATGACCTGACCTTGCGTGACCGTGTCGCCCACTTTGACGTTCATTTGCGAGAGATGCAGATAAAAACTCATCACGCCGAGCCCGTGGTCCACGACGATGGTGTTGCCGTAGTCGGTATATTTTTTCACCACGCGTACGATACCGGCGTTCACCGCCATCACGGGTGTGCCGACTGGCGCTTTGTAGTCGACGCCTTTGTGCGGTATCGAATACGCGCCCGTCTGCCGCGAATATCCGTACGGGTCGGTCACGACGACGGTTGTGAGCGGAAACGCAAACGCGTTTTTCCACAATGCTTTGTCCGCGGTTTTAATGTTCGCCAAAGTTTTGTTTTCTTGCACGAGCGCCACGACCATGGCGGTTTGACTCTGCGCCGTGTTCCCGCCGAGTTTCGCCGGAATGCCGAGCGTCTCCTGCACCACCGGTCGCGCTGAAACGATCACATTTTTCGTCACCACTTTTCCGTTCGTGAGTGTCAGCGCGAGCGCGTACGTGCCGGGTTTTTGATTGAGCGCCACGCCGACAAGTGCCGTGAGCTGGCCGTGATACGCAAACACACTCGTCGCTTTTCCGGCAAACGTCAGTTTTTTAATCGACGATGTCGCCACGTTTTCGACGCGCACGATGAACGGGTCGCCTTGCATGACGGTCGCGGGCGAATACGACAGCGTCGGTGTGAGTGCACGCACCGAGGAAGCTTCACACAGAAAAAATGCAACACACACTGCACCGACAAAAAGTTTCCTCATCACACAAGTATATCATTTCGGTTGCATTGCACTGGCGAAAATAGTGTATACTTGTGTCAGAGTTCTTCATTATTATGTAACCACACAATATGATTACTATCATTTTGAGCCAAGTGCTCGGCATCGTTTTTTTGGTTCTCGGTTTGTCGCTGATTTTTAACAAGAAAAGCACGTCGGCGCTCGTGCGCGGAGTGGAGAATGACCCGGCAATGCTCTGGACACTCGGTTTCATCGTCCTCACCATGGGCGCAGTTGTCTTCGTTTTGAATCGCACGGCGTATCCGATTTGGAATCCGGCGCTGGATATTTTCGTCGCCGTCCTGGGCTGGGCGATGTTGCTCAAAGGCGCGGCACTGCTCATTTTTCCAAACTGGAGCGTGGCATGGTACAAAAAATTCGGCAAGGACACCATCATGTTTGCCGGCGGTTTCGTCACAATCGTCATCGGTTTGATTCTCCTCTACGCGGGGTTTATGTAGTTGTAAAAAAGTCGCGAGTGTATATACTGAGGTTAGAAAGGGAGTGAACAATGGAAGCGCGACAAAAGTTTTCGAATATCGTCGGTAAACAAGTGATTGAGCTGCCGCCATTTATCATAGCGGGAACATTGCATGCCTGTGACAATGTTTTTGAACTGGCAATGCAAACGGTCGAGATTGACGGCCTGATTGAAGCTCCAAACTGTTCCGATGTGGAGCTCATCGAAGAAGCGAAGCGTGACATGGCGCATAACATGGAAGAACAATATTTCAAAATGTTTGCATCATGGCATTTCGGCGACGCAATCCTCGACTGGATTCGGCAATGCGAAATAACATTCAAGATGTCAGAGATGCTTTCTAAACTGTTGCAACCGGATCTCTGGCCGCACGCAGGTCGAACAAGTTTTGTTTCGCTTTTGTCGAGTAAGCATGTAATCTCGAAAGAGCGTGCAAAAATTCACGTCGGCACTCGTCTCGCCTTTCGCGAGCCACCGCCGATTTCCTGTTTCACTGATCATTTCTTGTTCTATCTCGGCACTCCGCTCACGATGAACGCGTATCGAGACTGGGCAAGCAAGACTCCGAAGCCGGTTTTGACACTTCCACCAAATCGGTTTCATTTTGAGGTCGAGCGGTTTTGACTTCATTCAAACACACACAAAAAGACAGGGTCGATTCCTGTCTTTTTCTTTGCAAATTTCAAAACGTCAAACTGTGTGCTTAATTCGCCCCCGGTCCGTCCGGTGCGTTTCTGCCGTCGGTCACTACGAAACTGACGCAGTCGCCCTGGTTTTTGAACATGCCGTTATAATTTTCCCATCCGCCCTTTTTGCACTGGTCGGTGCTTGTCGGGAATTGCGGTGGCGGTGGCGGAGGTGCAATGGTTGCAGACGCCACATTTGCTAACACGAAACTGGCACAAAACAAAACCGCCGACAGAAAAAGATATTTCTTCATATTAAAATGTTAACGAGTAATGGATATAGTATAGCAAAAAAAATTTTTACAAAACTGACTTCAGCAAAGCCAATATCGCGAACAGCGTCGCGAAACATGCGAAAAATCCGACGATTTTGCCAAAGAAAATGACCGCTTCGCGCTTTCGATTTTCCACGAGCAAATACAATGGCTCGGACAAAAACAAAAACCCTATCCCTGCTGCGGACAATACGAACAGACTGAGTACGGCCATGGGTATAACGAACGTTCCATCCTGACTCTTCAAAAGAACACTGACGCCTTGCGCGACAAAAACTATGATGACGATGTAGAGAGCCACTCCTGCTGCATAGAGAAATGGTTTTTTCATGGGTCTAGTATAGCAAAACAATTTTGAAAAAAGAAAGGGTCAGCAGTTGTGTGCCGACCCGATACCAACCAAACGTTTACAAGGTTTCTTCAAGCAAGAATCCTTTTGCGGTTGCGGATTTTCCAAAGACGCGCTGACCGCGATGTTCCTCGGTTCGTTTCCGAAGTCCGTCCTCGCTCAAACGATATTCGTTTGTACTTCTTCCGCTTCGATCAATAGATTCTTCTGCAGTAAGCTGTGCCTCTTGCCTGACGATTAACCCTTCGGACAGTAATTCATCGAAGGCCACATACAGTGAGCCGATAGAAACCGAACCAAAAGGTCTTCGTCCTTTATGCCGATACGCTTCGACTTCTTCCCACACCAATGTACTTTTCTTCCAAATGGTGGGATGGAGAACATCGAGTATTACTTCCTTGAGTGTCATATCACCTCCCTAAGAATCAAAATTCCAAATTTAGAATAACACTATTTACGTATAAATGCAAGTGCTATCAATAATTCTTAGCTACTTTTTCTTACTTCGCGTGGCGAGTATTCCGCGCACGGAAGGACTAATCGCCTTGTCCGTTCTATGAATACATCCGATCCAGCAACACGGTCGTCGCATGCCATCTTTCAGCTCCGATATCACTCGCTCGACATGGTTCTCCCTCGTCTCCGCCGTTTTGACGGAAACGGTCCAGCAGATCCATTCGTTGCGCGCAAGAGGTGTGAGACTCTGCCACACCGCGAACGCTTTCGCATCGGAAATCAACGCTTTTTTTACATCCGCCGGCAACGTGTGCACCACCCCGCCGGCAATACTTTGTTTGGTCATGTCAGAATAGTACAATCTATAGCTGTTATACACAAGGTTGTCGGTGAAGTCTTTTTTGATTTAAACATGATTTTTAAGAGTATTCATTGCCGTATTATTGAATCTGCACCATTATTTCATTTCGATTCATCCACGGCGGAGTCCAGGGTGGATTGTATCCCGCATATATTGGCGTGCCAATAATTGTAATATTGTCCCGAGCAAGGTCGGCGAGCAGTTGCTTTTGCATTTTTTCAAATCGACCATCAGTCCTGTACCAAGAAAACGTCAGTGCTGCCATTTTCTGCTCGGGTACGGGGACGAGCTGTATCCTTGAGTCATTCGGAGTAGGTAATGTCGCCAGGGTATATCCGCTTGGCATGACAAATGAAATCACTTGTGCACTGCCGTCCGCACGTGCGGTCACAGGTGCTGTCATTGCTATTTTTTCCGATACAGCTTTCTGCGCGACAACCGGCGCGGTCATGGCGATACTTTCTTTTTTTACATTTCCACCAAATATATACCCGGCAATGATTTTAAAACCTTTGTTGAAGGCGTCGCCGTTTACGCGTGCGCCATCGACGGTAGTTTGCGCGACAATATGAACGGGATAATCTCGAATTTCATACCCGCGAGCTTTTTTCAATACCGAATATTTTGCTTGCTCGGCGCGCGATGTAAAGTACCCGACCAGCGACCAGAGGATGAGAATACTTACAATGACGATGGGAATGATCAAATATAATTTCATAGAGTCATTATATATTACAATAATGATATGGTCGATAGAACCTTTACTTTTCCTCCTTAATCTAATATAATCTCATATAGTCATTGTATTAGATTGGCTAAATAATAACAAACATATGAACGACAAATTTAACAAAAGATTGCAAAATCTACCCCAGTCAATATGGCAGATATTAAACCAAATTGATGAAATAAAAGGAAGATGGATTGGTGGAGCAACCCTTAACCCGCAGGCTTTGGGACGTCTAAAAAAGTCCACACTCATCACCTCCACTGGTGCCTCTACCCGTATTGAGGGTGCGAAACTTTCTGACGAAGACATTGAAAAAATGATGTGCGGTCTTGCTATGCAAAAATTTGCTGATAGAGATAAACAGGAGGTGCAAGGATATTATGAACTACTCAATAATGTTTTTGACTCATGGAAACATATTCCCTTTTCCGAAAGCACCATCCAACATTTTCACAAAGAGCTTTTGAAATATGTCGAAAAGGACAAACTGCACAGAGGTGAATATAAAAAATTGGAAAATAAAGTGCACATGATTGACGACGCCGGTAATTCCATCGGTGTGCTTTTTGATACTACTCCTGCATTTCTTACACCAAAGAAAATGCTGGAGTTAGTAGAGTGGACAAAAGAAAATTTGGAAACGAAAGAATTTCATCCAATTATAGTTATTGGAAATTTCTTGGTTGAATTTTTGAACATTCACCCATTCCAAGATGGTAATGGCAGAATTTCTCGTGTCCTGACAAATTTGCTTTTACTCAAATCTGGTTACCCATACATGCCATATATATCGCACGAAAAATTGATTGAAGATAATAAAGCAGATTATTATGTCGCATTGCGAAGAAGTCAAAAAACGATTAAAAAGGAAAACGAGAATATTACAGAATGGCTCGAATTTTTCCTCAATGTCCTACTCAAGCAAGGAAAACTTGCTGTTGATTTGCTATCAAAAGAAAATATTGAAATACTTCTTTCTCCGAAACAACTCATCGTGTGGAAATATCTCGAATCTGTTTCTGAAGCAACTCCGGGAGAAATATCAAAAAATACAAAAGTAACCCGTCCAACGGTGTCTCAAGCACTGCATGTTTTATTGCGTCTAAAAAAGGTGCAGAGAATTGGACAAGGTAGAACGACGAGGTATGTGAAAATATAATTTGGGCTGCGGGACTAGGAATCGAACCTAGATTCACAGATTCAGAGTCTGTTTGCCTACCGA
>CAIXDB010000064.1 GCA_903918125.1 uncultured bacterium
GGAGGAATGGTGCATGACTGGGGTCGTGGAGTTTCTGTTGGAGACAAGATACAACATCAAAACATAGCTAAAATTCCACAAGAAACTGGAGTCAAACCGTCGGCATTCGGAGAGACGGAACCTGGTTCAAATGCACCAAAAATTTCACCGGAAGCGGATGCACTGGGACCAGATGGGTACGACCATCCGGCGGCACCGGAGACATTTGATGATATGTCTGCGCCGAAAGCTTCTGTGGGACATGTGCCGGCCGAACCTGTCACGCCGAAAGTTTCAGCCGAGCATGTTGTGGTTGAAACCGCAAAACCTGTCGAGGTGGATCTTTCGGAGCGCGGGTTTATCCAGACATTCCAAGACATGAAAGCAAAATTGATTCATCAGTACGGTTCGGTGGACAAAGTGCCCGAGCAATATCAGCATTTTGTAAAAACTCCGTCGACACGACTCGCGCAGGAGTTCGGTTTCTATGACGCGCAACACAATTTGAGCGGTATGGGCTTGAAAGGGGATCATTTGCTCGTGGATGAAAAAGGTTTGCATATCACAGATGCTCATGACACCGTAAAAATGAATATTGGTGCACACGATGGAAGTACATTCGCTGATCAGGGTGGAAAGATGCATGTGTTCGAAGCAAAGTCGACGGGTCCGACACCTGCGACGGTGGCAAGTACTCCGTCTCCCGAACACACTGATATGACTGGTGGTGAAAATGCTCCGGACGGACAACCTATTGAAGTCGCACAACCTTTACAAAATCCTGCTGTTTTCGATGGGCAACCGGATACTATTGATGCATCAACCGTTCGTCCCGAGTCGGTCGCTTCTCTCGGCGGCCAGCATGTGTTGGTTTCCGAACAAGTGACGCAATCTCCCGCGGGTGGCTGGCACAAGTTTGGTCACGCCGAGACAATGCCCGTTCCTCGATCGGAGTTGCATAATACGGTACTACTCAAGGAAATGGATCATGTTACTCACGCACTTGATGAGAAGTTTAAAAGCGGAAGTGCGTATTTTGATTACATTGACCGTGATGGTCAGCAATATATTGGTATTAAAGGCGTAATCGATAACCATGAACACGTTGTTGAGATTGCACATCCTGTCGATGTGGGGGATGATACGAAACTTTTCGAGCTCGACGATAAATACCTTCATCATGGTCATTTCAAACCAGTGCGAGAAGTGTTTGCCAAGGTGCTTGGCCAGGAGATTGAAGCGAATGGTCTGAATGAGCATGTGATTACCCAACCGTTCCAAGGTGGGAGAATTGATGTTTTGCACGGTATTGGAAATAATCACAATGGTGTCAAGGTACTACTTAATGGCAAGGTTATCGCCGAAGGCAATATTATAGACGGTCACTCGACGATCAAGATGGTTGCCGATGTTCCACAAAACCACAGCTGGTGGCGTGCGGAGACCGTTTACCAAAAGGCGTTTACCGATAGTCACATCCAGAAAGCATTAAAACAGTTGATAACTTCCACCAAACCGCCAAAAGTATAGTATAATATAAACACATGAACATTTTATCAAAAGACATCATACGCGAGTGGGGGCTGGAGGATTTGCCGGAAACAAAGCAAGTCGAGCTTGTCGATCGCATCGGAAAACTCCTCTACCAGGCCATTCTTGTCCGTTCACTCGATATTTTGTCGGAAAAAGAGGAAGGCGAGCTTGATGTCTTGTTGGACAATGACGCGACGACCGCGCAGGATATTCTCATTTTCCTCCAATCAAAAATCAAAAATTTCGAGGCGATTGTCACCGAAGAGCGCGAGAAGCTAAAGGAAGACGTGATGGTCCCGGCGCGGGTCTAGAAGATTTGACTTTATTTTCTCTTTTCTATAGTATTACTTCTAATCGCTTTGTGCGACCAAATTTTCTTGAGGGTACTCCCGATTAGAAAATTGAAGTACCCTTGTGGTAATGCAAAATTCATGTGGCGGGTTTTGTTATTGCAGTATTTTAGTATTATTTATTAATTTTTAACCAAAATTACTATGGCAGAAGCAGCAGTATTTGATCGAAGCAAGCCACACATCAATGTGGGCACAATCGGACACGTCGACCACGGCAAGACTACTCTTACCGCGGCTATTTTGACTGTCCTCGGACGAGCGGGCGAGGGTTACTCATCGAAACTCAAGGGTGTCGACCAAATCGACTCCGCTCCGGAGGAAAAAGCACGCGGAATCACCATTGCGCTTTCGCACAACGAGTA
This sequence comes from uncultured bacterium, assembly GCA_903918125.1. The sequence goes on from CAIXDB010000064.1 coordinate 2,228, forward strand.
TGCAACTCCTTCCCGACACTACGCACACATCGATGCGCCGGGTCACGCCGACTACATTAAAAACATGATTACCGGTGCCGCTCAAATGGACGGTGCGGTGCTCGTGGTGGCAGCTACCGACGGTGTGATGCCTCAGACAAAGGAACACGTCCTCTTGGCAAAACAAGTTGGTGTGCCAAACCTCATCGTGTTCTTGACCAAATGCGACAGGGTGCCAGACAGA
>CAIXDB010000065.1 GCA_903918125.1 uncultured bacterium
CACACTTCTCACCGGCAAAATGAATGTCCGAAAAGAAGAAAAGAAAATCGACACACAGCCCGACGAAGAAACCGGGGAAGCGCTTGGACAGGAACCGGTGTCGCTCGAGGCGATGGATAAAAGCATTGACGAACTGGTCATTGCGTAACAACACACTCTAATTATATAATTGCAGTATTACTTTATTATCATTAACCCCAAAAATATGTATCTCAACAAAGCGATTATCATAGGGAATTTGACACGTGATCCGGAGCTGAAGTCACTGCCCTCCGGCATCCAGGTTGCAACGTTTGCGGTCGCCACGAACCGCGTTTGGAAAGACAAAAACGGCGTAAAACAGGAAAATGTGGACTATCACAATGTCGTCGTATTCGGTCGCCAAGCGGAAATTACCGGACAATATTTGAAAAAGGGTGCGTCGGTGCTCGTCGAAGGACGCATGCAGACTCGAAGCTGGGACGATGCCGCCGGTGTGAAGAAATACCGCACGGAGATCGTGGCGGATCGCATACAGTTCGGTCCGCGACCGGCTGGTGCAGGCGCACCGTACTCAGCGCCGGCAGGAAGTTCATCGTCAAGCAATTCGTCTTCTTCGGCTCCCGCACACGAGGATGACAAGAAAGCGCTCGACACCATCGAATACCCGGAGGAGGAGATCAACCCGGAAGATATTCCATTTTAATTACTAATCAGAATACAAAGCCATGAAAGAATGTTACTTTACCCAAAATCATATCAAACACATCGACTACAAGGATGTTGATTTGCTGAAGAAATTTTTGAATTCGCACGCACGCATGATTTCTCGCAAGAAAACCGGCGTAACTGCAAAAAACCAGCGCAATCTGGCGAACGCCATCAAGCATGCTCGCTTCATGGGGTTGCTGCCATTCGTGAGCAGATAAAATTGACTATATAAGTTTTCCACAAAATTCCCAAAAAGGAATTTTGTTTTTGCTTGTGTTTATATGTGTGTGATAGAATGGCAATATGAAAAATAACAAGAGAGAAATCACATTAGACACACTAAACCTTGGTCTCGCCAAGTTGACTGTTTCAGTTGAGCTGGTGGCACAGACAGTTGAAAAGTTGGCTAGATCGACTGCTAATAGTTTTCAAGATGCTGACACTGAGTCAAAGAAACGTTTTGATGGTGTCGACAAAAGACTCGATGGTATCGATGATCGGCTGGATGGTATTGACGGGAGACTCGATGGTATCGATGATCGGCTTGATGCGGTTGAGGTCAGACTTGGACATGTTGAAAAGGAGGTTTTGAATGTAGGAAACGAAGTTAAAGGCAACAAAATTTCTTTTGTTTCTCGATACGAATTTAAGACTCTAGTTTCCAGAGTCAGCCGAGTCGAAGAGAAGCAGAAAATAAAAAAATAAACAAAAAATCCCCGAAAGGGGATTTTTTGATGCCGGTTAGTAGCTATTTCCGGCGCGTTCGACGTATTCGCCAGTTTCGGTGTTGATGCGGATGACCTCACCTTCCTTGATAAACATCGGCACGTACACCGTTGCGCCCGTTTCGAGCACGACCGCTTTGGATGCGCCCTGCGCGGTGTTACCTTTGCTTGCGTCGTGCGCTTCAGTCACTTTCAGGTCGACTTTGATGGGCATACTGAGACCGATGATTTTTTCATCGAACATGAGCAGGGTAACGATGGCGTTGGTTTTCAGAAATGGCGCGC
>CAIXDB010000066.1 GCA_903918125.1 uncultured bacterium
CGTTTCCGGTTTGTGTCAGTAAAATTATTAAAAGCAATGGTGGGCATCATCCTTGTGAGGGATGATGCCCACCATTTCTTGCTCGTTCGTGCGGTCTCACGTATACTTACACTACCGTGATGTTCATTCTCCTTGCATACATTTTTATTGTCGGGGTGCTTGTCGGTAGTTTTGTCAATGTCGTCGCTCTGCGATACAACACGGGTTTGTCTTTTACCAAGGGTCGCTCGGTGTGTTTCTCCTGCGGGATGCCTCTGCGCTGGTTTGATCTCGTGCCGGTGGTCAGTTTCATCTGTCTCGATGGCAAGTGTCGCCGATGCAAAAGCCACATTTCGTGGCAATATCCGGTGGTCGAGCTCACCTCCGGCTTTATGTTTCTCGGCATTGCCCTCCGTCAGCTCGCTCTCTGGCCGGTCTATGGCATGTTTCCACACGGTCTGGCCATTTCCATTCTCTTTTTCCTTTTCTATGCGTTCGTTTTTTCTCTGCTTTTGGTCATCTGCATTTATGATATTCGTCACAAAATTATTCCCGACGGCATGGTGTACACATTCATCGGCCTCTCGGTGGCGAAATTGCTCGTGTTTCTCGGATGCACCGGTTTTCATCTCTCACTACTCAACACGCTTGATCTGCTCGCGCCGTGTATTCTGGCCGTGCCGTTTGCCCTCATCTGGCTCATGTCCGACGGAAAATGGATCGGGTTTGGCGACGTCAAACTAATGTTCGGCATCGGTGCGTTGCTCGGTTTGGCGCTCGGTCTCTCCGCCATCGTTCTGGCATTTTGGATCGGCGCGGTCTGGGGCGTGACCTGCATTCTCTTGCAAAAACGAAAATCGGCACACGGGCACGGTGGTCATCGCGTGTGGGGCATGAACTCCGAGCTACCCTTCGCGCCATTCCTCATTCTCGGCACACTCATCGCCTTTTTCTCTCACATCGACATCTTTGGCATTACCCAGTTTTTAACATTCATCCACTAGCATGAAACATTCAAATTTCTCCTCAGGTTTCACCATTCTCGAGATGCTCGTCGTCATTGCTATCGTGACGATACTCGGTGGCGCGGTGATTTTTGGCTATCGGGCATTCTCCGACCGGTTGGCAGTTTCGGCAGCCTCGCAAGACATTGCTATTGCCATTCGCCAAGCGCAGACCGACGGCGTGTCGGTCAAGCAATCCGGTCAGGATACGGGTAATTTTTCCGCCGGCTATGGTATTTATTTTACGATGGCAGACCCGACGTCGTATCAGATTTTTTCCGACGAGAATAATGACGGTGTCTACGACGGTGGTGCACAGTGCGGTAACGGGGGAGATTGTTTGGTGGAAAAGGACACTCTTCGAAGCAACGCCTCAATAGTTTCCATTTGCGATGTCGGTTCATGCTCGCCAGAAGGACTTCCTGCATCTGCGGTCAGCATTGTGTTTGTCCGACCAAATCCCGATGCACTGATTCATTTTTCAAATACATCCGGCACGTTCGCCGACCAATCCGCGCGCATCGTCCTGACATCCGCCGGCGGAACGCAGTCGACAGTCACGGTGGAGTCCACAGGTCAGATATCGACACAATGATTTATGATATACTTATTTCAATACAATTAGCATTATTTTATGACAACAAAAAACAAAAAAGGATTTTCACTTATTGATTTGTTGGTTTCCATAAGCATCGCCACGCTTGTCATGTCTGTTGTTCTGTTCGGTTACCGTACGTTTCAGAACAAGCTTGCAGTGTCCGCGGCAGCACAGGAAATAGCCGTTAGTGCGCGCACAGCTCAAACTTCGAGTTCCGAAGTGAAACAATCCTCGACAGGTAGCGGTGATTTCAGTTCCGGTTACGGCGTCTATTTCAGTATGGCAAATCCCGACTCGTATTATGTCTTTGTGGACACAAACCATGATGGAAAATATTCTGGCGATGCCAACTGTTCCGCCGGTACCGAGTGTGTTCGGAAGGAACCGTTGAAAAATAACGTCAACATTAGCACATTGTGCGGTGTAGATACGTCCGGCACGCAGGATTGTCCTCCGACCGGTGCGACGGGAGTCAGTATTGTCTATCCGGCTTCCAACTTTCAAGCGCCGATTGCCGACGCCGTCATTAATTTCACCGATAGTTCTGGAAACATCGTGCCCGGCACATACACCACGGCAAAAGTGGTCACTGGTTTGACGGATTTACTCACGGTCAATGTTCAGTCCGAAGTTTCCATATCGCAAACCGGTCCGATATACGTCCAGCCGAGTATTCCGTCCGTATTGACGACAAATCATCCGCCAGTGTTGACGATGAACGGTTCCAACCCGATGACTGTGATGCTTGGTGCGACATTCACCGACCCTGGTGCGACGGCGACGGACCAGGAGGATGGCAATTTGACCTCACAAATCGTGGCGACCGGTAATGTCAACACACTTATTGCCGGTACATACACGCTCACATACAACGTGACTGATTCCGGCGGAATGCCGGCAACGTCGGTAACGCGAACAGTTAATGTTACTGCGGCAATGACACCAGTTATTACTACCGTCAGTCCCGGCACACTGCCACTTTCGGGATATGTCATACAAACAGTGAGTGGTTCCAACTTTACTTCATCAAACATGATCAATCTCACTGGTCCTGGTTGTCCAAGTACGTGTCGTTTTTCTTCCGATTCCAGTACGCCACCAAACTCACTGACATTCCATACTCGCGGTATGACTGCCGGGAACTACACGCTTTCTATCACCAATGGTAATGGTACGAGTAATAGTGTATCAATGAATACGGGAGTTGTTTTGACAAGTATAACTCCGACAAGTGCGACACCGGGGACATCAATGGCTGTAATCGGTGCGGGTATTGATCTCTCAGACGTTTTGTCTATTACTGGCTCGCAATCAGTCCAAATTCCAGCATCCTCGATTACCTTCGGAGTAAGTGGTTGTGATGGTAGTGGCGGAGCGTGTGGCGGTATGGTAAATCAAATGACCTTCACACTGCCTTCATTGCCTGCGGGAAGCTATACTATTTCTGACACAAACGACAAAGGCACAAGCAATTCTCTATCATTCACAGTTCCGTATGTGTGCAGTTTAAAATCTGTTGGTTCCGTCAAGTTTTCTGGTCTCGGTGCACCTGAGATGATTGACATACAAGGAAATTATGCATATATCGTCGACACTTGGGGAGAATTTGAGATTTTCGATATTTCCAATCCGTCCAGTCCGGTTAGAGTGGGACCGATAACATATATAAATGCTGGTGCCACCTATTCCATTGCAGTGAAAGGTAATGACGCGTATATTTCCGGATACACAGGATCAAACATTCCGCTTTTGTGGATATATGATATATCTGATCCGACCAATCCAACTCTAAAAAACTCAATCACTATCAGCCAATTAGCTCATGAACTTGTGATCAATGGCAATTATCTGTATTCCACTGATGAAGTCGATACATTCCAAATTTTTGATATCAGTAATCCCGATAATCCGGTACTTGTAGGTTCTCAAGGCACACTTGGTTGTGTCGGGTATCAATACCTCTCAATTCAAGGAAATTACGCATATATGACACAAATGTGTAATGTGAATGGAGGTGATCCCGATCCGGCACTCAGAGTGTTTGATGTGTCCAATCTTTCCAAGCCGACGGAGATCGACACTATTACAACCGATCAAGCCCCTACAGGCATTGCCACCCAAGGCAAGTATGCATACATGTTGAATTCACGAGCCCCTGAAAAAATGGATATATACGACATATCAAATCCGTCCAACTTGACGCTCGTCGGTTCCGCCAGCGTCAATGGAGGAGCGGAGAATTTGGTAGTCAAAGGTAATTATGCATTTGTGCCGGTGTATTTCGGAGGTGGTATAAGTGTGTACAATATTTCTGACCCAACTAATCCGGTCAAATCAACTCAAGCCTCCATGTCTTCACCGTATGATATTAAAATTGTAGGCAATGATGCATATGTTACCGGTTCAAACTCCCTCAATGTCTTTGATGTTTCTTCATGTCAATAATCTTTGTATCAAAAAAAGAAAAAGGTTTCACTCTCATTGAGCTGATGGTCTCGGTGTCCATCTTCGTGCTCGTCATGGTCATCAGTATGGGTGCGATTTTGTCCATTCTCGATGCCAACCAAAAATCCGAAACGATGCGAAGTGTAATGGACAATCTCGACTCAACCTTGGAGAGTATGACGCGCACTATTCGGTTTGGAACAAACTATCATTCGGGCAGTACCATGCCACTTACGTCGCCACACGACACCTTTTCCAATGACGATGTTACGACAATGTCGGTGCTCGACTCGGACGGTAACGAAGTGACATACTCGCTTGTCGGTGGTCAGATTATGCGTTCAATAAACAGCGGAAATCTGCTTGCTCTTACGTCGCCCGACATCAACATTCAGACATTGATATTTAAAGTAGTCGGTTCGTTACCATATGACACCGGTGATACCACACAGCCGTTTGTTCTCATTATCATAAAAGGTACGGTGACAGGTAATCGATCAAGTGGCAGTACTTTCACAATCGAGACGACCGTGTCGCAGCGACAACTTGATTCACAATAATATGATGAAAAATTTTCGCTCAAAAAAATATGGATTCACGCTGGTAGAAACCATGGTCGCCATCGCCATTTTGTCCATGGCCATTCTCGGTACGTTCACGGCAGTGCAGACTAGTCTCCAAGATTCCAGTTTCGCGCAGGACCAGGTGACCGCGTTTTATCTCGTCCAGGAGGCGGTGGAATACGTGCGCAATGTTCGCGATACGAATGCGTTGCATAACATCGCTACGCCGGGACCCAGCTGGCTTACCGGACTCTCGGCTGTTCCGAGCGATCCGTGTTATTTTGGAAAAGTGTGTACGATTAACGCTCTCAAGGAAACAGCTACGACATGTCTGGGTGGAGCGGGAACCTGTGGTATTTTGTACGAGGATCCTTCGAGCGGTGTGTTCGGCTACAATTCAGCGTGGACACCAACGCATTTCACGCGAGAAATTTCCCTGCAAAAAATCTCTGACAACGAAGTGATTGTCAACGTGACTATCAGTTGGACAAGCGGGAGATTTTCAAAGTCGTTTACCGTCCAAGAGGATTTATTTAATTGGCACTAACTATGAAACACACTCGAGGATTTACATTGTTGACGGCGATAGTGGTGACCAGCATGCTACTGCTAGTCAGTTTTGTGGTGGCGGATGTGACCTTGAAAGAACTACAAATCGCGTATACCGGTCAGGAATCGCAATATGCATTCTACAATGCCGATAGCGGGACGGAATGCGCCGAATATTGGGACACGCACGACGAAGGTGGCAGTGCGTTCGCCACGACCACTCCGCAAACCATTACGTGTAATAATGAAGTGATAAACAGTAGTCAAATAGTGAACACCATTCCGTCGCAAAACGCCGTAATTGGTGCAGTAAACAGTGGCGGAAGCGGTGACGGTTCCTGCGGTAACGGATATTCGAGTTGTCGTTCCATCACCTTTGATGCGAACAAAGCCGGTTCGTCGGATACTCAAAATTTTGCCGCGCTGATTTCCGGAACGTATTCATATTTGGCAACTGATGGAAATCCTGGAGGTGAAATTCAAAATACCACCACACAAACCGGTGGCGGAGCATCCATCACTGTGCCCGCAGATCTCGTTTTTGCAACAGACTCGACATGCTCAAACAAACTTAACTGGGAATTTGAAGATTATAACCCGTCAACCGGTGCGATGGATGTGTGGGTCAACATCGGCACACTGCACGGTTCTGCGTATGGATCCGACTCGCAAATCTACGAATGTTATGGAAAACCATCCGTCACCACCTGGCAAGGAAATGTTCCAGGAACGTGGGATAGCAATTATAAAATCGTTTACCATGCTCCTAACGGTACAACTTTAAGCGTGACTGATTCAACTGGCAACAATAATAACGGGACGAAAAATAATGTTGCAGCCGCTACAGGACAAATAGACGGCGGGGTGGACTTTACCGGGCAAGACAATACCTATTATGTTCACACACCATCAATTAATATTGGCACTACCTTTACAGTGGAGACATGGGCAAAACCGGCCGCGGCGGATGTCGCAAATGGAAATGGCTATCACAGGTTGCTGACTAATTCTTATTCAAACGGTTTCTATTTAGGGTCTGACAGTACCGCCGCCAATCAGATGATATTCATTGTCGCCAATAATTTCAACTTAGTAGCATCAGGTATAACAGCTGGAAACTGGTATCACATTGTAGGCACATTAAGCGGAGGGACGGCGACCCTTTACATCAACGGACAATCAGTGGGAACACCGCAAACAGGTTTGACACCTTCTATCGGTTCTCATGAAATTGGTTGGGGGCTAGAAGACTTTCCTGGATGGTCAGGCATGGCGGATGAATTAAGGATATCAACAACTGCCCGTTCCGCCGACCAAATCCTCGCCGAGTACAACAACCAGTCATCTCCGAGTACGTTTTATACGGTGGGGTCAGAGCAGTCGTCCGGTGGTGGCAGTGGTGGAAGCGGTACGCCGGCAAGCAGTATTTTTGAAGTGGATTTTTCTCACGGATGCGCCATTGTGCAGGTCACGAAAAACGGCGGGACGGAAATTGACTCGCGCGGGTACAATACGTGCGACGTCAATTCCGCCAATCGGTTCGAACGAGGAATAAAAATTACGTATTAAATGTGGTAGTATTGTGGCATGACGGACAACATTCCAAAAACGGCGCGCGAACGGCTTGCGAAGCTGACCGAGACGATTAATAAACATCGTCGGTTATATCATACGCTCGACGCGCCGGAAATTTCCGACGAGGCGTACGATGCGCTCGTGCGCGAACTTGAGGAAATCGAGAAGAAATATCCGGCACTCAGGTCGGTAGACAGTCCGAGTGTGCGTGTCGGCGGGGAACCTTTGAAGGAGTTCGTGAAAGTGCGACACGCGGTGCGTCAATGGTCGTTTGATGATGTCTTTGATTTTGACGAATTGAAAAAGTGGGAGGAGAAAGTACGAAATTTTATAAAAAAAGCTGATTTGAATTCGCATTCGCACCTATTGACTAAAGAAATAGAGTATTGTTGCGAGTTGAAAATTGACGGATTGAAAATGGTACTGACATACGAAAACGGTCGGCTCGTGCGCGGAGCGACGCGCGGGGATGGAGTGGTGGGCGAGGATGTGACGCACAACATTCGGACGATTCACAGCGTGCCGTTGCAACTGGCGAAACCGTTGTCGGTGACCGCAGTCGGCGAGGTGTGGATCGGTCAAAAAAGTTTGAAGATGATAAACGCCGAACGGGAAAAAGCCGGCGAGCCCGCGTACGCCAACACGCGTAATCTTGCCGCCGGCGCCGTGCGACAGCTTGACCCGAAAATGGCAAGCGCGCGACGACTCGAAGCGTTTGTGTACGACATCGACGTGCTCGACCGCGACATGCCGGCGACACAGGCGAAGGAGTTGGAGTTTTTGAAACAGATCGGTTTCGACATTAACCCTCATTTCAGAGTGTGCAAAAATCTGGAAGATATCGAGAAGTATTATCGCGAGTGGAGTAAAAAACGTGACACGCTTCAGTACGGGCTGGATGGTATTGTCATTAAAATTAACTCTCGAAAAATTCAGGAAGCGCTTGGCTACACTGGCAAATCACCGCGCTGGGGCGTGGCATACAAATTCCCTGCCGAGCAAGTCACAACCGTGTTGGAGGATATTGCGTTTCAAGTCGGGCGTACCGGAGTGATTACGCCGGTGGCGCATTTGCGACCGGTTTCCGTTGCCGGCTCGACGGTTTCGCGCGCGACATTACACAATGAGGATGAAATTCGTCGACTCGACGTGCGCATCGGCGATACGGTCATTTTGCAAAAAGCGGGGGATGTTATTCCGGACATTGTCTCAGTGGTGCGCGAACTGCGTACGGGCAAAGAAAAAGTGTTTGAGTGGCCGAAAGCGGTCAACGCCTGCGGTGGTGACGGTCGAATCGAGCGCATTCCGGGGCAAGCGGCGTGGCGATGTGTCAATAAAAATTCGTTTGAACAGCAGAAACGCAAATTCTATCATTTTGTGTCGAAGCATGCGTTCGATATTGTCGACATGGGACCGAAAGTTGTCGATGTCTTGCTTACCGAAAATTTGATCACGGAGTACGCGGACATTTTTACGATTACGGCGGGTGACTTGCTCGCACTGCCGCGCTTTGCCGAGAAGTCGGTGGAAAATTTGCTCGCGTCGATAAAAAAATCCTCGCACGTGACACTCGCGCGACTGCTTGTCGGACTGTCCATTCCGCAAGTCGGTGAGGAAACGGCTATCGACCTGGCGGAACATTTTCAGACGCTGGAAAAACTACGTGGAGCGACATTTGCCGAGCTCGAAATTCTGAACGGCATCGGGCCGATTGTGGCGGAGTCGGTGGTGACGTTTTTCAAATCGGCGGAACATCGAAAAATAATCGACCATTTGCTCAAACACATCGTGATTGAAAAAGTGCAGAAAAAATCCGTCGGCGGACAGAAACTGGCGGGCAAAACATTCGTACTGACTGGCACGCTTGCTACCATGTCGCGCGACGAAGCCAAGGAAAAAATCCGCGCGCTCGGCGGTTCGATCTCCGAAAGTGTCTCGCAACAAACCAGTTTTGTCGTGGCAGGCGATTCTCCCGGCTCGAAAAAAGAAAAAGCGGAGTCGCTCGGCGTGCCGGTGCTCTCCGAGGATGAATTTTTGAAAATGTTAAACATGTGATAGTATCACACTATGATTACGACTGATGACATCACACATCTCGCCGATTTGGCTCGAATGGAAATTTCCGAGACGGAGGTCGCGACGCTTGCCGGCGAAATGGATGCAATTTTGGCGTACGTCGGGCAGATTAAAGAAGTGACGGGGGATATGCAACGTGTTGTGCCAGCCCTGCATAATGTTATGCGCGAGGACGTGGTGACGAACGCGCCGAGACAATACACCGAGGCAATATTGCAGAATGCGCCCGCTCGCGAAGGGGATTTTCTGAAAGTGAAAAAAATTCTCGGAAATTCCGACGATGCTATTTAAAGTACAACTATGATCGATCTCACTACATTGACCATTGCCGGTGCACGCAAGAAACTGGATGCAAAAGAATTCACGGCGCGTGAGCTCGCGGAAGCGTATCTCGCAGAAATACAAAAGAAAAATCCGGAGGTGAACGCATACCTCGAAGTGTACGACGACGTACTTGCGCAAGCGGACGCGGCAGATGCGAAAATTGCGGCGGGGGATGTGCAGGTGCTGACAGGAATTCCACTGGCGATAAAAGACAATATTTTAATCACCGGAAAGCGGGCGACATCGGCGTCGAAAATTTTGGAAGGTTTTGTTGCGCCATACGACGCGACAGTTATTGACAAATTGAAAAAACAGGGCGCGGTGTTTCTCGGTCGCACAAACATGGACGAGTTTGCCATGGGCGGTTCGACGGAGAACTCGGCATTCGGCGTGACGCGAAATCCGGCGGATACCGAGCGTGTTGCCGGCGGTTCGTCCGGTGGCTCGGTTGCGGCGGTGGCGATGCATGGCGCACTGGCCGCGCTCGGCTCGGATACGGGCGGTTCGGTGCGTGAGCCCTCGGCGTTTTGCGGAGTGGTCGGGCTCAAGCCGACCTACGGGCGTGTCTCGCGTCACGGTCTCATGGCGATGGGATCGTCACTCGACTGCATCGGTCCGGTCACAAACACGGTCACGGACGCGGAAATTTTATTCAACGCAATCAAAGGTCACGACCCTCTCGACGGCACGACATATCCCGACGGCTTGTATCCGAAACCGGCGAAGAAGCCACATCTTGTCATCGGTGTGCCGTATCATATTCTCGAACAAGACGGTATCGACCCAGGCGTGCGCAAAAACTTCGACCAGTCAATCGAGCGACTGAAAAAAGCCGGTTACGAAATTCGCGACATCTCACTGCCCATGATTCACTACTCGCTCGCGGTGTATTATATTCTCATGCCCGCCGAAGTGTCGTCCAACATGGCGCGCTTCGACGGTGTGAAATACGGCATGCACGTCGACGGCAAAGATTTGCTTGCCGACTATGTCAAAACGCGCGGGCAAGGATTCGGGCCGGAAGTGCGCCGACGAATTCTCATCGGCACGTACGTCCTCTCAACCGGCTACTATGACTCGTACTACGGCAAGGCACTTCTCCTGCGTCAGAAAATTTCCGACGACTTCGCCCGCGCGTTTGCCGACGTTGACGCCATCGCCACACCGACCACGCCGAGTCCCGCATGGAAAATCGGCGAGAGAGGCGACCCGCTGTCCGTGTATCTCGCCGATATTTTCACCGTCACCGCAAACATCGTCGGCATTCCGGCAGTCTCGCTCCCTTCCGGCACGGTTCCCGTAGGCGCATCATCCGCGAATGGCACATCTTCCGCCGGCGACAAAAATCTCCCTGTCGGCCTCCAACTCATGTCGTCTCACGATCGCGAAGACATCCTCTTCGAAATCGGCAAGAAGTTTTTAAACGAATAAAGTTTTTTATTTTGTTATATAATTAGTGGCATGGCAGATGAACCAAAACCAGCCGGGGCTCCGAACGGGGCGCCAAAACCAACAGCACCTGCGCCCGCATCATCGGGAGGCGATCCATTTGTGGAGATGGTGTCGATCGTCGGCGGAATTTTCATCCTGCTCTACATTTTGAATGCGTTGGTTGTCACCGTCACGTCGAGCGCGCTATTTTCGCACGGTTTGCAAGGTCTCACTCCGCAGGGAATTATTCTCGACCACACGCGACCGATCGCGTCGCTCGCCAACCCGCTCGGTGTCAGTGTCGTGGCACTGCACACGCTCACTGTGTACAACAACCCCGGCGAGACGAAAGTGGGTACGCAGGCGCTCAACGCGCGCGGGAAAATTCTCCAAGGTCCGGTGGAGGTTGGTGGCGTGAATTATTATTACGTCGACTTCGTGACCGGTCCAGACGGCTGGGTTGCGGAGGGCGACATCGGGTTTCTCATGAGCGAACCGACCACACTCGAGCTCATCATCATGCAATTCTGGGCTCTGCTTTCCATTTTGAAAATAATTTCTTTCATTGTGTCCGTGTGCGCCGTGGCGTACCTCGTGTATGTTATTCGGCGCCTGACGGCATTGCGCGCGAACGAGCGGAAACTTTTGTATCCGGAATCGGCGACGCGGACGACCGTGGTTAATCCGAAATGGGAACGCGTTCTCGCCCATGTCGAATCGCAAAACGAAAACGATTGGCGACTGGCGATACTTGAAGCGGATATCATCCTCGCCGACCTGCTCGGTATGTTGTCATTGCCCGGCGACACCATAGCCGACAAACTGAAGGCCATTGAGCAGAGTGATTTTACGACTATAGACAAGGCGTGGGAAGCGCATAAAGTTCGCAACCAAATCGCGCACGAAGGCGCCGACTTCCAACTCTCGCAACGCGAAGCACGACGGGTGGTGGAGTTGTATCGGGTGGTGTTTGAGGAGTTTAAGATAATTTAGTATGGGGCTGGAACCACGCTTGGTCAGGAATATTTTGCTCGCCGTCGCGAGCAAAATTTCCCGACCCGGCCTCGCTTGTTTTTTCTGCTGAAAAAACATAGCTCCGGCTTGCAAGTCGTGACGGAGGCAGAGCAGTCTGCCTCCTGTCCCGCAACAAGATAACAAAAACGCCTTTCCGGTTACGGAGGCGTTTTTCTTTTCTTGTTGCGGGACCACGACTTGCACGTGGGCCTCAAGGTTATGCATACCACTATAGCTTTCGCTACCATTCAAACTGTTTTGTTTGTGGTCTGGACTATACCATCTCCATTTTTAAATTGCTTCAAAAGTAAGGAGTTCACCATCTAGTCTCTACACATTTTCTGATTTTGTTTTTACACAATACCAGGTTTAGCTCGGGATTATCTTTCTCGCTACACCATTTTAATTTCTTAAAAAAGCATACAAAGAGAGGACTTCTCCGAATTTGGCGAATGCGCACCCTGCCGTTTCCGGTAGGGGGGCCCATTATGTCGAGCCTTGCGAGCTACTACTGCTCCATCCCGCTACCGACACTATACAGTAATTATCTACAGCCCGCAAGGTTGAGTGTGCATAATAAGTTCTTGTCAGTTTACAAAGTATCGCTATTGTGATTAGATAACCGCAGGAGAAACGTATGGACGATATTATTGAACTTTTTGCAGCGATTTGTTTGCTTGGCTTGGTCGCACTTTGTATCTGTGACGGCAATAAAAAAGCTGAGCTCGAGCGTCTGGAGGAACCGCAGGATCGTGTGGACTTTCAGAAGTTTTTTGATACTCCGGTGTTGGACGCCGGCGTAAACGGTACGGATGAACAGCGTCTAGCAAGAAAAATCATGGATGCAAAAGTTAAGGCAACACTTCTTCCACTCGCTCAATCCGGTGCTAGCTTAGAAAAAGAGCTTGCTGGGTTGCGAGAGGTGGTGGACGAGCACACTGATTTAAACGAGCGAAAAAATCGTATCGCGTCAGCCGAAAAAAACCTGAACAACCTCAAGGCGCAGTTCACAAGAGAAATTCATGTCGCCGATCGGTTCGATTATAACAGCGAGTATCACGAAGTGTACGAGCGGTTAAAATACGACCAACCAACTGAGTGGTCGTGGGTTGTACGGGAAATTCAATCCGCCGGTCCATCGTGGTGATGGTGTGTCGCGTAGGCCTATGTTGGTCTACGCGACATTTTTTTCGACATCTACATGATTTTCTGTTATATTGCTTGTATTGTCTGACATAAAAAAGAGACACTTGACGCCGGCGTAGTTTAATGGTAAAACATGAGACTCATAAGCTTAAAACGATGGTTCGATTCCATCCGTCGGCACAGCAATTCGAAAAAATTTTGTTTCCCTCCCATTTCGTGCTACCATACATCATGGCACGAGAGTATCATTTTCGGAATCAAATCTCCATAACTGCGGACTCGGGCGTCGGCTCCACGACGACTGCAAAACGTTTGCACGAACGTCTCGGTCTTTCGCCGTGGCGATGGGTCAACGCGGGTGCCATCATGCGGATGTTTGCCGGCGAGTTGCACATGACCATCGAGGAGTTCACCGTCTACAACTCGACCCATCTCGCGGAAAAGTTTGACGAGCGATGCGACGACATGATACGAACATTTGGCGAGCACGACTACGTCATATTTGAAGGTCGCCTCGTGCATCACTTCGCGCCGTATGCATTTCACGTGCGACTGGTCTGCAATCCGCGAGTGCGTGCCGAGCGTCGCGCACGGGATATGCCGGGCGCGACTGTCGACGATGTGTTACGGAAAATCCTGGCACGCGATGAGTTGAACCGTGTGCGATATGAAAAAATTTACGGGCGAGACGTGCTCTGGACCGATAATCAATTCGACCTTGTACTCGACACCGGTGTTCTGTCCCCGGACGAGATTGCCGTGAAGATAATCGAGGGGCACAAAAAGTGGGTGGCGGGGAAGTAACTCTTTGAAATTGTGCGATTTTATGTATAATAGGTTGGGTACGTCAAATCTCTTCCTACAGAGAAAAAAAGATGTATTCGAGAAATACAAGAGAAGTATTGACAATGTGGCCGTGGTGTAGCCTGGTTAACACGATTCCCTGTCACGGAATAGATCGCCGGTTCAAATCCGGTCGGCCACGCATCACACAACAAAGCCTGCCACGTCGGCAGGTTTTGTCTTCACGGGTTATCACGTTTTGCGGTTCGTCCGCGTGCGCCCACGATATCGCTGTTATGGCGCTACAAACGTGCTTGGCCAGGTGACGGAGACGTTATTGTTTGCGTCCTCACTTTCAATCATATAATAGTATGTGCTACCCGACGTAAGGCTTGGGATGGTCAAACTTTTTGTCGTGGTGAATGTCGTGTCGGTGACCACGTTGCCACCGGTGACGGTCGGTTCAGTCTTGTCGGTTTGCGGTTCGGAAATGACGAGCGGACTGGTGCTGTAAAATATTTTCGCTTGCGCCGGTTCGTTCGTACTCCAGTAGAACGTTGTACTTTGCGGTGTTGACGTGCCGATGGAAACATTTGCAATTGTCGGTGCGGTGTCCGTGGTCATAGCTTGTGTGCCTGTCGAGCCGGTGATGTTTTGACCGGAATCAATAAGCGAGTTGAGTTGCGCCAGAGTCAACGGTCCGACGTTTCCCACTTGTTGCAAACCGTACAGTGCTTGAAACTGCGTGACGGCCGCTTGAGTGAGCGGTCCGTAATATCTGGTGACGAGACCGGAC
>CAIXDB010000067.1 GCA_903918125.1 uncultured bacterium
CCGGTGGTGTTCAAGGGTGACGGCGTACACAAAATCAGTGTCGCCGGTATCAGCTACCAGATCACAAGCGGTGACTCTGCGCATTCGTTGGGCGCTTCCGGTACGCTGTCCGATTTGGTCTACGGAAAAGACCACATCATAGGGATTGACTATGGACCAGATGGGTTGCCGTACACCTACGATGACGTCATCTATGGAGGTCTTGGAAAAACCGGTCCGAGCACCACCCCCGTGGACATGATAATCTACGTCGGCGTGGCGGTGGGGTACGACGCGACAAGTGTCGGCCTTCAATCCGTCGAGGATTATGTAAATAGTGTCGGGCCATTTAGCCTGGCCACTACTTACAGCATCAACGACGGTACCGGCGTCTACTCGTCGGGTCAAACACGTCAAGTCGTGCCCGATGGCGTGGATAATGTACCCGAGCCGACCAGTGTCGGTTTGCTCGGTCTTGGTCTCGGTCTTGCCATCTTGGTTTGTCGGCGGCACCGGGTAAGCAAGTAAGCGAGTTCGTTCTTGTTCTGTGAGAGTCCGTTTCCCGGCATTTCTGCCAGGGAACGGACTTTTTATATACCAGGAAACCCCGTCTGGAATCGGCGTCGTTGTACCACTTTGTATGCTGGGTTAGCCGATTGGAAGACGGGGATGAATGGAACCTTGCACGTATCACATTCTGATGTGATACGCTGGTCTCATGAGGATTCGTCATTTAAACCATACCACGTATCAACACCAGTACCACATTGTGTGGGGTACCAGAGGCCGAAGGAGGTATCTAAAACCATACGTCCTGCCAATACTCAAGAAAGCTTTCTACGAAACGATCAAAAAATACCCCACACTCTACATACATGAATTTAATACTGACCAAGATCATGTGCACTTACAGATTGAGATACCACCCAACATCTCTATTTCAGATGCTGTCCGCACCTTAAAAGCCCACAGCAGTTTAGTCCTCCGAAAACATTTCAAATTCATCCGTGAGATGTATTTGGAGAAGGACGGCATCTGGAGTGTTGGGTATTTCTCCTCCACCATCGGCCTCGACGAGGAGCGCATCAAACGTTATATTGCCTGGCAAGGCAAGAAAGACAAGCCGCATAAGTTTAGACTTTTCTAACTAATCCTCATGCCGGGCAAGGAAACCCCGTATGGAGCGAAGCGGAATGCGGGGAGGAGGTCATTCTTTGCCCGTTTATTTTTTTTATTTAACCAAATGTTTGTCGCCGATAACCGAAGGCGTTTTGATTACGGCTGTCACGCCATCTTCCAAACACTCAAAATCGGTCGGGTCATGCGGTTCCAGATGAATAATGTCGCCTTGCGATAAAACGTAGTCGCTCATCTTGAATTTACCTCGAACTATTACGGTAATCTCGGCCGCAATCTTGTGGACATGTTTCGGTTCTTTGTCACCTTTTTTATATTCCCTGACCATAACTTCGAAATTTTTTGTGCGCAAAATCGACGGTTCAAAATCACCGATAATCCAACCGCGGGTAAACGTATTAAGCGAGTATTTTTTCATTTTTTGCCGGTTTTAATATTTTTTTAAAAAGTTTCAGATCGACTTCTTCAACGCCTTTGACGATTATCACTTCGGCACCGCTCGCTTTTGCCGCCTGAATGCCGTATGGCGAATCCTCGACGACGATTGTTTGACCGGGAGCGATATTTAATTTCCGGCAGGCGGTCAGATAAATCTCCGGGTCCGGTTTTGGTTTCGCGACTTCATTGTTGCCGATGATGATGTCAAAATAATCGTGCAACTCGGCTGATTTGAGCATGAGATGCAAGGTTTCTTTGATGGCGTTTGAACAGCAGGCGAGCTTGAATCCGCGCTTTTTCAATTCCGCCAGCATTTTTGTCTTTGCACGATCGGGTTTGCAATATTTCGGGATAAGTTTTTTGGTATGATCTTGTTTAAGCGTGTTAATCTGTTCCCGAAGTCCGAGTGCCAGTCGGCCTTGCTGTTCGAGTTTCTCCAATTTTTTTATGGTCGGCAAGCCGTTGAAAAAAGTCCGTTGTTCTTCGCGGTTGATTTTTACGCCAAAAGGGGACAAAGCTTTATTTAAAGCCTCATAATGCGCCTCGACCATATCCACCAAGACGCCGTCCAAATCGAATAGTATCGCTTTATACATGTTTTTTCTTCTTAAAAAGTATGTCCACTTCTTGTTTGGGATTATGCTTGGAAATCTCAAAACCGTTTTGATCCAACCATCGTGA
>CAIXDB010000068.1 GCA_903918125.1 uncultured bacterium
CGAATAACAAGGGACTTTATGCTGACACTTTGGCATAAACACAAAGACGGTGTTGAGTGGGACAAAAACCAAGACAAAGAAGAATATTTGTTTATCATCGCCCGTTGCGCTCAAATGCTCGCCAAACTTCGCGGCGTTGTCAATGTTTGGGATGACGGATTTGATTATTCGTATTCAACACCCGTCGTTGAAAAACCGGACAGAATCAATCAAATATTCTACAACCTTGTCAGAGGACACGCGCTTCATTGTGGCAGAACGCAAATTGATCGCGACGACTTGAAAATAATTGTTGAATTAACTTTGGATTCCATGCCGTCGTCTCGCGCCAATCTGTTGCACAAAATTCTGAATCACGATGGCACAATGAAAACTTCCGATGTCGAAAAAGAATTGAATTGCTCCAAACCTACCGCTCTGAAAGAGATGGAGATTTTGTGGATTTTGGGTGTCTGTTCAATGGACAAAGATACCAGTGGCCTGGCCGGCGGGCAGGAAAAAAAAATTCACCTGTCCGACGAGTTCAAATGGCTTTTAAGTGAAGAGTGCCGGTCCATACGAGGACTGCCACCGGTCGAGATTAAGAGAGAAGCGGAACCTGATCCGGCAGTCGTTGAAACTATCCCGATTCAGAGCGAGCTAATAAAGTAAATTTGACACCGTGCATACGGAAATTTTATGATGGACTTCGAAGAATTCAAAAAAACACTGGGACCGCTTGCAAATCAACTTTCTGACGAAGAAATTGATAACTTGCGCATCCTTTTGGACAAAATGGCCGACCTCATATTTGATCGCTGGTTGAGAAATTTAAAAAAGGATTTACCCGAACAAGCTCCTCCTGTATAATTCAATTGTCATTATGAACGCCAACCTAAAAAATAAAAACGCTGTCATACAATGCCGAGTCAGCTCGGTCGGGCAAAGCCGTGACGGCGAAAGTAACGAACTTCAGGAAAAACTGAATCTCAAATTTGCCGCCGACAATGGAATGAATGTTATAGAATTATGGCAAACCGCAATTTCCGGCAGAAAACTATTCCGAGACGATTTTGAAGAGATATTGAAGTTTATAAAGAAAAGCAAAGTGCAAATTCACTATTATGTTTTCCGTTCTATCGACAGAGCTACTCGAGCCGGAACCACCGAATATGACAGAATGAAAACTGAGTTAGCAAAACTCGGTGTTGAAATGTTGGACACTTACGGAATAATTCAACCTTCAATTAACACACTCGACGATTTGAAATTCAAATACGACTGGAGTGATTACAGCCCAAGCGAGATGAACGAAAAAATCGAAGTTACAAAAGCCAAGCAGGAAGTGACGACTATTTTGACACGCATGATTGGCCAAGAAATTCGTCTCACCCAGCAAGGATACCGAACAAGACGCCAAGCCGACGGATATATGAACAAAAAGATATATGATGAATACGGCAAAAAGAAAACAATTCAAGTTGAAGACGAAAAACGAGGAAAATTTTTTATTGCCATGTTCAC
>CAIXDB010000069.1 GCA_903918125.1 uncultured bacterium
GTATCTTGCTACCCGACGATGATATACTCGATGCAGTGGACGAACCCGTTTCGCTCGAAGACGAACCTGACGAAGAATCCCTCGACAAACTCGCTGATGACGAGGACACTGAGGATTCGTTTGATGACGAAGATACTGATCAGTGGTAAGAAAAATCCCGACGTTCTGTCGGGTTTTTCTTATATTTTGATTTTTATAAATCTCCGCTTGCCTATTTTGTACACACCGACGGAAGCTTTTTCGCTCGCGTCTGTGATTTTTGTATCCGGCATGAGCGTGACTGCGCCCTCGTCCACCAATCGTCGCCAGTCGGTTTTTGATGACACAATGTTTTCCGAGAGCAACACATCCACAAGCGCCGTCCCCTCCGCTACAGTCACCTCCGGCGCGTCATCCGGCACACCGCCTTTTGCAAACGTTTTCTCAAATTCTTTCTCCGCTTCTTCCGCTTCTTTTTCTCCGTGACACATGCGTACAATTTCCCGAGCCAGCTGAATTTTGAAACCTCGCGGATTTTCTCCAGACTCGAGTGATGTTTTTATATTTTCAATTTCTTTTTCCGGCACATCCGTCACAATCTCAAACCCAGGCACAATCAAGTCATCACCCCAACTCATGACCGCTCCGAACATATCGTCCGGCGTTTGATCGAGTGCCACCATATTTCCTTCGCTTTTTCCCATCTTTTTCCCTGTCGGATCCACAAGCAATTTCATAGCGATAACAAATTTTTCTTTGTGTTTTAAAGATTTCATCAAATCACGGCCGGCGAGCATGTTGAATGTTTGATCATTGCCACCGATTTCTCCATCCACGTCCATAGCAACAGAATCGTATCCTTGCATTAATGGATATATAAATTCGTGGATGTATGTCGATTTTCCTTCCTGCGCTCTCACACGAAACATATCTCGTTTCGACATTTGGTCGACTGTCATTTCACTTTCAAGATTGACAGCGTCTTCAAAACTCATTCTGCCGAACCATTCAGAATTGAATCGAAGTGTGGCTGGATTTTCTCCGTCAAAAGAAATAAATTTTGACGCCTGTTTTTTATACTCTTTGCAATTTTGCAAGACTTCGTCGCGAGTTTGTTTTTTGCGTGTGGCCGTCTTGTCTGTCGGATCGCCGATCATGGCAGTAAAATCGCCGATGAGTAAGGTAATTCTGTGTCCGAGTTTTTGGAACTTGGCCAATTTTTTGAGTGGAATAACATGTCCGAGGTGCAGTGTCGGTCCGGTCGGGTCGACACCAAGGTACAACGACACTTTTTCTCCACGCATCATTTTTGCTTTCAAAAATTCAGTGTTGGGGAAAATTTTTTCCACCCCTCGCGCAAGCAATTCATTGAGTTCTATTTTTTTAGTCTCCGGGTTCGTATTCATATCCCCACTTTATCATATTTGTGCTAAAATGAGAACGATGCCTCCATACGACAAGATTCGAGTACAAAACACCATACGAAAAACGGCTCGGGACAGCGGTCGTTCGACAAAGAAGTTCTTTAAAAAACACGGGTTGAAAAAAATCCTCGCTTTTCTTTTTGGGTGTTTTTTTATTTTTCTCGGCTTAGTTCTCATTTGGATTTCAACATTCCAAATTCCAACGCTCGACACCATCCAGTCGCGCAAAATCGACCAATCGACCAAAATTTACGACAGCACCGGTAAAATTTTACTGTATGACGTGTATCAAAACACCCAGCGCACCGTCGTACCGCTCAACCAAATCTCGCAACACATGCAGGATGCAACCATCGCCATCGAAAACAAAAACTTCTACACCGACTCCGGAATCGATTTCTCCGGAATTATTCGCGCATTTTTTGTCGATCTTGCCAC
>CAIXDB010000070.1 GCA_903918125.1 uncultured bacterium
GTCGTCCGAGAATAACATTTTCCATTAGTCCGGAGAGCTCGTCGTCGTTACCGCGAATTGCGCTGCCGATAAGCATTCTCGTCGTATGTTGGAACGAAGCGGAAGCGAGGAATGACTTGCGAGACAATGACACATCCGTAATACCCATCACGACACTTTCTGCCTTTGCCTCATCTTTACCAAGTCCGCGAACGCGCGAGTTTTCTTCCGCAAGGAACGCAGTCTCGACAATGTCACCGACGGAGAAAATAGTATCCCCCGCGTCTTTGATTTTCTTGCGAGCGAACATTTGGCGAATAATCGTCTCGATGTGTTTTCGCGACACGGTCTCACCTTGCAGTTCGTACGGTTTGTTGATTTCGCGAATGATGTAGTCGACAGTTTTGTCCTTGCCGGCATATTTGAAGAGCTCGTCGATGTCGGCAGAACCGTCGGTCAGAATGTCACCTTTGCGAACTTCCTGTCCAACTTTCACGAGGATAACACGGTTGAATGCAACGATGTATTCAATACTGTCTTTGCCCTTCACGCGATCTTCAACGTCCGGCGTGATGTAAATGGCTTTTTCTTTTTCCGTCACTTTGATGTCAGTGACATGACCGCTTACCGTAGCGATAGCGGCAGGATTTTTCGGCTTGCGCTTTTCAAAGAGTTCCTCGACGCGAGGCAAACCTTGAATGATATCTCCGCCGATCGATGCGGCGCCTCCGGCGTGTTTGGTATTCATGGAGAGCTGTGTGCCCGGCTCGCCGATAGCTTGACCGGCGACGGTTCCGACGGCCTCGCCCAAATCGACAACTTTGTGTCGTCCGAGATCCATACCGTAACATTTGACGCAGATGCCGTTGAGCGTTTTACAAGCCAACGGCGAACGCACCGAGACGGATTCGACACCGGCGTTCTCCACTTTCTGCGCGTCTTTTTTGGTCAGCAAATGACCTTTCTCGAAGAGCACCGTACCATCTTTCGTCACCACGTCCGTGGCCAAGAATCGTCCTTTGATGTTTTTTGCAATTGAAGTCTCGAGGTCGCTCGCCGCGTTTTTATCGATGACAATAAAGTCCTTCGTACCGCAATCTTCCTCCGTAATAATAGTGTCCTGCGCCACGACGAACAGCTTTCGCGTGAGGTACCCGGCCTTCGCAGTGTTGAGCGCGAGGTCGGTCATACCTTTGCGGGCGCCGTGGGTCGTCACGAAATATTCAAGCGGTGTCAACCCTTCTTTCGAACAAGAAATGATAGGGAACTCGATCGTCTCGCCGAGCGTGTTCGTAATGAGACCTTTCATACCGGCCATCGCGGTGATGTTGGCCATCGAGCCGCGGGCGCCGGAGAGTACCATGTCGCCCACCGAACCGTTTCGTGGCAGAGTTGCCGGCATCAGTTTCTCCACCTCGGCTTTTGCGCCGTGCCAGACTTCAGTCATTTGTCGGAGTCGTTCGCTCTTTGAAATCAAACCGTTGTTGAAATGTTCGGTAATGGCATCGGCTTTGACTTTCGATTCGGCGATGACTTTTTTCTTGCCTTCCGGAATTTGAATGTCGTTCAGTCCCCATGTTATACCGGAATGTGTTGCATATTTGAAACCAAACGCTTTGATTTTGTCGATGATAGCCGGTACGTTTTCGATGTTGTAGAGTTCGATCAGCTCGTCGACAATGCTCATGATTTTCTTTTTGTTGATTTCGCCGTTGATGAACGGAGAGTCTTTTGGCAACACGGAGTTGAAAAGCAGTCGTCCGACGGTCGTTTCGATGAGTTCGCCTTGCGGAAACTGCGCGTACTTCGGCGATTCGGTCGGCAGAACTTTTATTTTTGAACGATACGAAACCTCGCCGAAATCAAACGCAGTGATTGCGTTGTTCGGCGCGGAGAAAATTTTCCCTTCGCCTTTCTCGCCAGTCGATTCCTTCGTCATCCAATAACAACCGAGTACGATGTCGAGAAGTTTCGCCGATACGGTCGGATCGCCGGAACCAGGTTTGAGAATGTTTTTGTCGGACGCCATGATTTCGCGCGCTTCGAGTTGCGCTTCGTCGGAGAGTGGTACGTGCACCGCCATCTGGTCACCGTCGAAGTCCGCGTTGAATGCAGAACAGACGAGCGGGTGCAGTTGGATAGCGTTGCCTTCGATGAGAATCGGCTGGAACGCTTGAATGCCGAGTCGGTGCAAGGTCGGTGCGCGGTTCAATAGCACGTATTTTTCGGCGATGACATTTTCGAGAATAGCCCACACTTCCGGAATACCGTCCTCGATGAGTTTTGACGCTCCGCGAATGTTGTACGAAAGTTCCTTGGCCAGGAGTTGTGAAATGACAAACGGTTTGAAGAGTTCAAGCGCCATGTGTTTCGGCAAACCGCACTGATGCAATTTCAAATCCGGACCGACGACAATAACCGAGCGTCCGGAATAGTCCACGCGCTTGCCGAGCAGGTTCTGTCGGAAAATACCGCGCTTGCCTTTGAGGTTGTCGGCGAGTGATTTGAGCGGTCGGCGTTGCGACGGGTTCGATGCGTTGCCTGCCGAGCCGTGACGTATCGAGTTGTCGATGAGCGCATCCACTGCTTCCTGCAAAATTCTTTTTTCGTTGCGCAAAATGACATCCGGAGCGTGAATCTCTTTCAGTTTTTTCAAACGGTTGTTTCGATTGATGACACGTCGGTACAAGTCGTTCACGTCACTCGTCGCATATCGTCCGCCGTCCAAGGGCACCATCGGTCGGAGCGCCGGAGGGATGACCGGAATGTGCGTCAAAAACATCCACTCTGGTCGCACGCCGGAGTGCACCATTGCCGCGATGGTCGAGATGCGCTTGTCGATGCGCACGGACTCGAGTGACGACGCCTTTGAAAGTTCCTCAGTCAGCTGTTTGAGCAATTTTTCGAGATCGATTTTTTTGAAAATATTGTAAATTGCTTCCGCGCCGATGCCCGCTTCAAACATCGTGCCGTATTTCATGCCGAAGTTGTGGTACGACACTTCATCGAGCACCACGCCGGGTTGAATCGACTCGATTTCACGCTTGGCGTTGAGCAACATTTCCTTGACTGCTTCTTTTGTTTTCTCGTCCTGCAGAGATTTGATTTTGGCTTTGTATTCCGAGTCGAGATCCTTCAAATATTTGATGCGGTCTTCCTCGGAGACGTGTGTGATGATGTAACCGGCGAAATAAATCACCTTTTCGAGGTCGGCGGTTGGAATGCCGAGCACGAGTGAGATGCGCGACGGCATTGATTTCAAAAACCAGATGTGCGAGACGGGTGATGCCAGCTCGATGTGACCCATGCGCTCGCGTCGAACGATCGAGCGAGTGATTTCCACGCCGCATTTTTCACAGACGATGCCTTTGTAGCGAATACCGCGATATTTTCCGCAGTAACATTCGTAGTCCTTGTCCGGTCCGAAAATTTTCTCGTCAAACAGTCCCGCTTTTTCCGAGCGTTGTGTTCGATAGTTAATCGTTTCAGGTTTGGTCACCTCGCCAAAGGACCATTCTTTGATACGCTCCGGCGACGCCAGTTTCAAAACAATTGTCTCGGCGTCATTTTGTGATGTTTTTTGTTTCATAGTGATAAGGGTTA
>CAIXDB010000071.1 GCA_903918125.1 uncultured bacterium
CAATGTCGCGTGCACTGAATTTGAAATATCGCGGAAAGAATAATCCGACGAACATTCTCAGTTTTCCGCTCACACGAAATTCGGGGGAAATTTTCATCACGCCGGCCGTTGCACGTCGCGAAATGAAAAAGTTTGACCGCTCGTACGATAATTTCATCGTCTTTTTACTTATCCACGGTTTGTTGCATTTGAAAGGTATGGAACATAGTAGTACAATGGAGAAAGCGGAAGTCAAATTTCGAAAAAGATTCGGAATATGAAATCGTTTCTCGTCATGTGCTTTTCCGTCACCAGAATAATTTCCTGCTAGAAATTTTCTTCACGCTCGTCGCTCAAGAAAACAATGCATTTTCTCGTGTGCCCCGCACTCGAAAACGCTTTGTTTTCTAAGCTCCTGCGCGATGTGCCTGAAAAGCACACGACTTCGAAATGATTTCATATTTCTCTTAAAACTACATGGCACGTCAAATAACAGTGGGAATAGACATCGGAACATACCAGGTTAAAGTGGTGGTGGCTGAGTTGGTGCGCGAGGAGGGCAAACACACACCGACTGCGCGGATCATCGGCACAGGTTTGGCGGAGTCAAAAGGCCTGCGACACGGCTACATTATTCACGGAAGCGACGTGACCGAGAGCATCAAAACCGCCGTTGCGCTTGCCGAGAAGTCGTCTGGTGTGCGCATTCGCAAGGCACTCATCGCCGTCGGCGGTATCGGTTTGGCCAGTATGACATCCACGTCGTCGACCATCATCAGTCGCGCGGATTTGGAGGTGAGCGAGCTCGATATCGAAAAAGTTGAGGAGCAATGTCAGAAAGATTTGCCGGCGCCACTTATTCAAAATCGTCGCGTGCTGCACGCCATTCCCATTTCATACAAAGTTGACGGCAAAATGGTGCTCGCCAAAACTCCGCTCGGCATGAAAGGCACGAAACTCGAAGTCAAAATGCTCTTCATCACCTGCCTCGAATCCCACCTCGAGGACCTGCTCGGCGCCGTCGAGGAAGCGGGCGTCGAGGTTATCGATGTCATGGCGTCCCCCATCGCCGGCTCGTTCACCGTTTTGTCGAAGTCGCAAAAAATAGCCGGTGCGGTGCTGGCGAACATCGGCGCGGAAACTATTTCCATCGTCGTGTTTGAAAACAACCTGCCGATTTCGCTCGAAGTGTTTCAAATCGGCTCGACGGATATCACCAACGACATCGCCCTCGGTCTGAAAATTCCGCTCGAGGAGGCGGAAAACATCAAGCTCGGATCGCTCGGACCGAACTCGTTTAGCAAAAAGAAACTTGACGAAATCATTCACGCTCGCCTGACCGACATGTTCGAGCTCATCGAAAACCATTTGAAAAAAATCGGTCGCAACGGTTTGCTCCCTGCCGGCATTTTCATCACCGGCGGCGGGTCCGGCATCGGCTCCATCGAGGATTTTGCAAAAGTGTCACTCAAGCTGCCCTCGCGCATCGGCGTCATCAACCTCGGCGAGAAAAATCGCGTCAAGGATTCCACCTGGGCGGTCGCGTACGGCTTGTGCATGATCGGCTTTTCAAAGGAGGAAAAACGCGAGCTCGGCGTGAAAGATAAAATGAACAAAGGCACGGAGAAGGTGTTAGGCTGGATTAAACAGTTTTTGCCATAAGAAAAGCCGGTCACCTGGGGGAAGGTGCCGGCATTTTTTGTTAATGCAAATACTGTGCTAATCGAGATCGCAATTCCGGTGTGTCATCCACAGCGTGCTGAAGTGCCGTCAAAGCACGACGACCACAAGGACCGAGCCACTCCGGATTTCGCTTCAGTTCACGACACAACGAATAAGGGTTCTCCTGTTCCAGGAAAATTGCCTTGATAACTCTTTTATGCAGAGGAGATATCTTTTGTAAGATCTCCTCCAGCATTTGCGAAAGTTCAGCATCAACTACAGCATTTTCTGGTGTATATGTTTCGAGAGCTGGTTTCACCAACCCCATGCGGAGCGCGATTCCCAAAGGCAACGCTTCCACACTTTCAACCAAGGAATCACGGGCAGCTTCTTGCTGCTCTCGAAATTCCCTGAACACTTTCAAGACTTTCGTCTTCTGTCGTTTCCCGCAATCAGCAGTGTCGATCAGCTGACGAACTTTTTCCAATCTCGTCATGCTCTTTAAACCTTTCTCTAGGGGACTTTCCACTTCTAACTATGCACCTCACCGCACACCTTGTCAATTGTTTCATTATCCACAGGGTGTGATATGATGGTGGCACTCGAAAAGGAGGGTCTCGACATTATTTTCAATTTTTAACAACACACAACATGCCACAAATCAAACCGGAAGTAGAAGCGTTCGCACGAATCAAAGTTCTCGGCATCGGCGGGTCCGGAAAAAACGCCTTGAACCACATGATAAACTCCAAAGTTCGCGGGGTGGATTTCATCGCCATCAACACCGACTCGCAGGACTTGCATCACTCGATGTCGAAACGCAAAATCCACATCGGCAAGAACTTGACGCGTGGTCTCGGTGCGGGCATGAACCCGGAGCTCGGCAAGCGCGCGGTTGAAGAAACAAAAGAGGAAATTCAGGAAGCGGTCAAAGGCGCGGACATGGTCTTCATCGCGGGCGGTTTGGGTGGCGGTACATGCACCGGCGCGGCACCGATCGTGGCACGCATTTCAAAAGAGATGGGCGCGCTGACCGTGGCTGTGGTGACCAAACCGTTTTTCTTTGAAGGACAACAGCGCATGAAGCTCGCCGAAGTGGGGCTCGATGAACTTCGACAAGCCGTCGACGCCATCATCGTCATTCCGAACGACCGACTGCTCTCAACCATCAGCAAAGAAACAACCGCCAAGAACGCCTTCGCCATGGCTGACGATGTGTTGAAGTCCGCTGTCGAAGGCATTTCCGACCTCATCACCACGCCCGGCATCATCAACATCGACTTCGCCGACATCAAAGCCATCATGGAAAACGCCGGACCGGCGCTCATGGGTATCGGCACGGCAACCGGCGAGAAACGCGCCGAGGAAGCGGCCAAAGCGGCCATCAATTCCCCACTGCTCGAAGTGTCCATCAACGGCGCCAAGGGTGTGCTCTTCTCGATCGCCGGCGGTGACGACCTCGGCATGTTTGAGATTCAGGACGCGGCGAAAATCATCACCGAGTCAGTCGATCCGAACGCGCGCATCATTTTCGGTACCGTTCGCGACGAGAAATTAAAGAAGGGTGAAGTAAAAATCACCGTTATCGCCTCGAATTTCCCGGAAAATTTCACACGCAAGACGCTCTTCCAGTCCACTCCTGCCGGCGTCGGTGAGAAACGCGAAGCCGAGGAGGACAAAGGCAAAATTTTTAATTCCATACCGACTCAACCTCGCGAAGAAGAGAAAAAGCTGGACGTGAACAGCACCACGGACGACGATGACGAGTGGGGTGCCGTACCGGCGTTCCTGCGACGAAGCAAACTGAAATAATTCTTCATAATCGAAATCAAAAAGTCCGACGCAAGTTGGACTTTTTCGCTGGGTGTGGTAATCTGAATTGGGAGGCGAAAAGCCATGTGTTGGGATCCACAGAATATTGTCGAGGAACATGCGGGACCATTTGGAACCAACTTCTGTCAATGCGGGGACTGCCGGGAGTACACAAGACTCCAGACAGAGAGAAAAAAACTCTCTGAGGCTGCACTAGATGCGGCGAGAGTAAAAAACGAGGAAGAAGTCAATAGACTCGTGAACCAGTGGCGAGAAGTAGACAAGCAGATGGCTCAAGTGGGCCTTTCTCGGCGATTACGATAAGTTCTCATTTTCAAGGCGGACACTTTCACGAGTGTCCGCCTAACATTTTGTAAAAAAACACCTTTTCCGCTATACTATATATATGACATATGACCTCATTGTGATCGGTGGCGGACCTGCGGGCGTGGCAGCGGGCGTGTATGCTGCGCGCAAAAAGCTCAAGACACTCCTCGTCACGCCGGACTTTGGCGGACAGTCGATGGTATCCGAAAGCATTGAAAACTGGATTGGCACGATCAAAATTTCCGGCGACCAACTGGCCAAGGATTTGAAAAGTCACCTGCTCGCCTACGCCGGCGATTCCGTCACGGTACGCGAAGGCGAAGCTGCACAAGACATCAAGAAAAATTCCGATGATACGTTCACGGTTGTGACAGACAAAAATGGCAAGCCGGAAGAGTACCTAACGCGCGCGGTGCTCATCGCCACAGGCAGTCATCGTCGCAAGCTCGACGTGCCGGGTGCGAAAGAGTTTGACAATAAAGGCCTGACGTACTGCGCGTCCTGCGACGGACCGCTTTTCGCCGACCAGGACGTGGTGGTAGTCGGCGGTGGCAATGCCGCGCTCGAGTCCTCCGCCCAGCTTCTCGCCTACTGCAAGTCAGTGACACTCCTCAATCGTTCGGAGACACTTCGCGGAGACGAGGTGACCATCGCCAAACTTTCCGAACATCCGAATTTTAAAATAATCAAAAACGCCGTACCGGTGGAGGTGCAAGGTGACAAGTTTGTGACTGGCATCGTGTACGATGACGCAGTCACGCATGAACGCCACACACTCGCCACACCTGGAATTTTCGTCGAGATCGGTCTGCTCCCGACAACCGGCTTTGCCAAAAATGTGTTGACGCTAAACGCCATCGGCCAAATTCCTGTCGACCCGCGCAACCAACAAACCGCCGTGCCCGGCATCTGGGCAGCCGGCGATTGCACCGATGGTCTGTACCATCAAAACAACATCGCCGCCGGCGACGCCGTGCGAGCACTCGAGGATATATATGTGACACTGAAGACGAAGTAATTTACTCTTCAATCTCAAACTGAAACATATCAAACTCAATATCAGCCATCAC
>CAIXDB010000072.1 GCA_903918125.1 uncultured bacterium
AAAGGCGCTGATATGGTTTTCATTGCCGGAGGATTGGGTGGTGGTACTTGCACAGGGGCCGCGCCAGTTATTGCTCGCATTTCCAAAGAGATGGGCGCCTTGACTGTGGCTGTGGTGACCAAGCCGTTTTTCTTTGAAGGCCAACAGCGAATGAAAATCGCCGAAAACGGTTTGGAGGAATTGCGACAGGCGGTGGACGCCATCATTGTCATTCCAAACGATCGTCTGCTCTCGACCATCAGCAAGGAAACTACAGCCAAAAGCGCTTTCGCCATTTGTGACGATGTTTTGAAGTCAGCCGTGGAAGGCATTTCTGACCTCATCACCACGCCGGGCATCATCAACATCGACTTCGCCGACATCAAAGCGGTTATGGAAAATGCCGGTGCCGCGCTGATGGGCATTGGCATTGCTACTGGCGAGAAAAGGGCCGAGGAAGCGGCTAAAATGGCCATCAGCTCGCCCCTCCTCGAAGTCTCAATCAACGGCGCCAAAGGCGTGCTGTTCTCTATCGCCGGCGGCGACGATCTCGGCATGTTTGAAATTCAAGACGCGGCCAAAATCATCACCGAGTCGGTCGACCAAAACGCTCGCATCATTTTCGGTACGGTTCGCGACGAGAAACTGAAAAAAGGCGAAGTCAAAATCACCGTCATTGCTTCCAACTTTCCGGAAAATTTCACCAAGAAAACACTTTTCCAAGCCCAGCAAATCCAGCCGTCCGCTCCGATTGAACGCAAAGAAAAAGAGGAAGAAAAAGGCAAAATTTTCAACTCCATCCCAACCATTGAAAGCAAACTTGGCGACGACACCGACGAAGAATGGGGCGCCGTCCCGGCCTTCTTGCGCCGAAGCAAAATTAAATAATCAAAATCAAAAAACTTACCGAGAAATCTGGTAAGTTTTTTGGTGTTAAAAATGTACAAAAATACTTGCTATTTTTAATAAATATGATATAATATGATGAGATAAAGAAAGGAGTAGCTCTTTGAAACACAACAAGTTTACGGTGTTTCTAGCGATTGTTTGTATTTTGAGCCTCTGTAACATTGAGGCAAAAAGTACGGTCACGGTTGACTGGAACCATCATTCTCGATACGCAGTCGGATACGGAGACGCACATGATTTACCCGCACGTTTTTGTTACCAATCCGAAAGCACAACCAACTACATCGTAAGGGTGGGCAACATTGTCTACAACTACGACAGTGAAGATGAACGGCGAGCTGACAGCATCAAAGGTGTTGCAAGCGAGCAGTATTTTTGCGAGAAGTGGCACGAAATTCCTGTTCATGGTTCCATGACTTTTGATCGGCCAGTAGTGATCATCAATCAAGTGATGGACACGGTCAATGAGAGTGTACCTCTCAAACCAAAACCTCATGTCAAAGTGTCGCTCCGCAAATTCGTCGCCATAAAACAGGAACCCATGCTTGGCATGGTGGCTCTTGCACAACGGCGTCGAGTGATGCTCCAGTACCCGCCAGCCGGAACTGTGTGGCATGTGCCGGGCGGTGTCTCGCAACTCACATCTGTTCTCCGCAAGGACGGACACAATGTAAAGCAACGGTGGGGTCACATCATCGGACTTGAACATGTGCTACTAGCACAAAACAAGAACGATGTACCACACACCTTATCTCTGATCAGATCATCCGACAGCAATGTTCACGATCTGTATAACGCACGTCAAATTTTCGAGCGGACATCCGAGTCAATTCTGACAAAGGACAAGTTTCGCTTTGAACGTAACAACGTAGTGTATCAGTCGCAGTATCAGGACGGCACTATTCGTGGTGCTTTGAACGCGATCGCAAATTGCGAAAGCCATCTCTGGTATCCTTACTTCTCTGAAGTCGAGGTGCCGGTGGCTAGGGATTTTGATCCTCACCTCTACGGCGTATCAATCGGTGACGAACGACAACTGTTTCCGGGATTGGTTTTGGCTTCAATGGTCAAGACTGCTCTACCGGATTGTATTGTCATTGTCGGTGGAAATTTCTTCGGGAGAATTCCCGATCCACAGGATTATCCAGATTTTATTGAGTTGTTTAATCATCTCGATGGTGTGGTTTATGCAGAGGGTTTTCAACCTTTGCAGGAAATATCAAACACTCTCGATGTGAGTAAGACAACTGGCATGATCTGGAAAAATGGTAACGAAG
>CAIXDB010000073.1 GCA_903918125.1 uncultured bacterium
ATCCACATCCAAGCTTCAGTTGAATTACCCACCTGAAAATAAAAAATGCGGACTTGTATTTTATTTTATTGTCTATCTTTAATGTGTAATATATTTAGAGTTTTCAAAAGAACAAGAACATTTTATGTGATAAAATTATGTTTATGACAAAGGAAAAGAGACCAAAAATAGGTCTGGCTTTGGGAAGCGGCGGTTCAAGAGGACTTGCTCACATAGGTGTCATTAAAGTTTTGGAAGAAAATAATATTTCGATTGATTGTATTGCCGGTTCAAGCATCGGTGCCATGGTTGGCGGATTTTATGTGGCCGGATTGAGCACTGAAAAAATGGAAAAGATAGTGGTGGAAGCCGACTGGCGAAAAATGTTCTCTTTGTTTGACCCGTATTTGAAACAAGGACTTATAGGAGGGGAAAAAATTAAAACATTTATCGATGGTTATGTTGATGGCAAAAAATTTGAGGATTGCAAAATTCCGTTTACGGCGGTGGCTACAGATCTAAAAACAGGTGAAGTCGTAACTTTTAATACGGGTGAAATGTCGCAGGCAATCCGAGCCAGCATATCGGTTCCTCTGGCCATCAAACCTGTGGAAATAAACGGAAAAATATTGGCGGACGGCGGTCTGTCCGCACCTGTACCTGTTCAAATTGTAAAAAATATGGGAGCCGACATAGTTATTGCCGTCAATTTGGATACACACTACGAAAATGGAAAGGATACATTCGGGTTATACGACATCGCCAGCGATTCATTGGATATCCTCCGTCACCATCTTGCTCTGTCAAACGTGGCGAGCGCAGACATAGTCATTGATATACATGTAGGCAAAAATAATTCTTGGTATCATTTTATAAACGGGCAAGACAAAATATTGATTGGTGAAAAAGCTACCGAAGAAATACTGCCTATGTTAAAAAATTTGATCTGTCAAAAAAGTAAAAGCGGGCTCAGAAAGTATTTGGACTTTTTATAATAAAAAGTTTAATGTATTTTTTCGAATTCACCGAAAATTTTGGTATTCAAGTTTAGTTTTTGATCTTTCTCTTGTTCTGCCCCCCAATATATAGCCTTCTTTTGTTTGTCAGTAAGTTTGATGTCCAAAACCAATTCAGCCGTGAGAACATCCTTGTCTATCCTTCTGAGCAATCGGTAATTATCCCAATCAACAGTTTCTAACGAAGCATCATCCAGGTACTTAACAACATCGCCTCCGCCAAACACTTGAGCCCATCGGCCATTAATTTTCACAATATCTTGCAAATCGGGTTTGGGTTGACTTTCAGCTTCTCCACTTTCAAATGTATTGATCATACAACTATTATACACCTCATTAGTTTGGGTGTCCCGCACATCCGCAAAAATCAAACGTGGATTGACATACTGGTGCAGGTTATTTTAATATACTTTTGGACAAGGAGGTTCAGAAATGAGCCAATCGGCGAAATTTTTCTTGCAACGCGTAGTAGGAATCTTCTGTTTTTTGGTGGCGGGATTGTTGATCCTGCCGATGGTTTTTGTCCTGCCAGGGACACAACCCATGCTTGTTATTCCAGTTGGTTCTGGGTGGTTTCAGCTTGTTGGCGCAGAAGCAAAGTGTTACATGCTTCTAGCGATTCTATGCTTTCTGGTGCTTATCAAGAATGGGTTTTACCTATTCTCGATAAGCAACAACAAGGACAAGAAGCTGAGCTAGGAAAATCCTAATAAAAACTGTGTGAGCAAGGCTGCCAAACCTCGGTAGCCTTTTTTCAACCGAGGGCGGTTTTCTTTGTGGAAAGTGGTGTATACTGTTCATAGAAACTTCACACTCAAGGAGATATATCCATGTTCGACGGTTGTGTAGTCATTCATTCGGAAACAATCTCAAAAAACGGTTGCTTCGCCGTCACCCGTTATTGGATAAAAGGTCACCGCGATTTTAAAGGACCGAATGTCACATGTGTCTACATTTTTGGCAAACAAGGTCCGGAAACTGAGGTCACGGTGTACGGAGTGACAGCACGCCAAGTTGTTGGAGCAACATTCACTCTCAGAAAGGCGGCATGATTGTTTTGTTGATCACAGTAATGTTTCAACCCAAGCCATGAGAAGCCTCGCTCCTCGTGGCTTTCTCTTTAAAAATTTTCAGGTAACAATTCTCCCAAACCTTCGGCATTAAGTTCATACGCGCGAATAAACGAGTCATCGACATGTGCATACAAAATTCCTTTTCCTCCACCCGTCTCTACAAATTGACTTGCAAATGTAATTCTCTTCGCGTCAGTGTCTGTGATGAGCGGTTCAGGTGACACCCAATCAATGTTGCCGTGTTCATAATCATATACAAATAAACCGACAGAAAACGTACCGTATTTTGTTTTATGACCGAGTTTCTGATTAGCTTCACATCCGTTTAATATTCCGAGCATTTTGTTTTCGCCAATATCAATAAATGTTTTTGGCAGTAACGGTCCCGGCGAGGCGTGTCCGCCAATCCATGCAAATTTTGTATATTCCGGATTAAATATTGTCTCTCCAAATTTCCACGGCTTACCCATATCTTCTGCCACTGCAACTCGCACGGTGGAGTACACCCATTCTTTACCTTTTGCACTTGACTCGATAAGATTCAGTCTGACACCCTCACTGTTCACTGGTGCAATGGAAACTTCTTTTGCACCACCATCTCCACGATCAACAAGTGTCATCTCCGTCATTTCAAGAGAATCAAGATCGGCGCCCACTGCATGACCGAGAATAATTACATACTGTTCCCCTTCTGGACGTTTGAATGGGACGGTAAAGTACACGTGCATCAAGTTATTTTTTTCATCAATCCAAATGTCCGGATCTTCGGGTCCCAGAAAATCACTTCCATCGCGCGTAATTTCCGAGAGTATTTTGTCCTGATTTTTAAAATGTATTTTATCACCGATAACAAAACCGCCGGAAGAATTTGCACGTACTTTATGTAGCGCACTTCGATCAATGGATCCGGTAGCCGTTATATCCCCTTCACGACTGAGAATGCACCTGACTATCCCCTCTGTGTAATTCGTTCTCGGGTCAAGTGCGATAGCCATGACATGCTCAAATCGAGTGCCAGCCTCAACAACTTTTCCCGGTAATTGTTTGTATGTTTTATTCATGTGATTAGTATATCAAAACCAGACAAAAAACACTTTGTGATATAATCACGGCATGAAAAAACTCATTTTCGCCATTGTCGTCGTTGCGCTGCTCGCCGGCGGGGTGTGGTATGTGCGGGGGCATCGCGCGGTCAAAACCGTGACGACTACGGCGACGTATAAAAATTCCGAAACGGGTGTGAGCTTTGTCTATCCGAAAATTTTGACGGTAACAAATACAAGCGGTGCAGACAGTGCAAACGGCGCTGGACAAAATGATTTGGTGCTCATTCACCACGACATTCCGTTCGCGCATCACGACTATTGCGATTTCAAGGGCGAGGCGGGTGGCGGTACGACAACTCCGGCGATGCAACCGACACTGACCGACTTCAACATCACCATGCACGTCGACAACGCGGGACTTACCAATACGATTCGCGCCGAGAGTCCGTACATTCCGGACGAAAATTTTGTGAACGAACAAGTCGTCCCCTCGCCCGGTTTCATTGACCCGGTCGAGGTCGGCAAACTTTCCGGATACAAAATCACCGAAGGCGCCGAAGGGTGCGGTCAGGAAATTTATTTCTTCGCAATTTCCGGAAACAAAACGCTCGTCGTGACGGACGACATCATCACCGTGTTCACCGGCGCAATCGACCCGTCGCAAGCCACCGCAGCGCTCGCGGTGCCCGGCGTCATTTCGCAGGCAGACCACGACGCGATTCTCAAATCAATCCTTCAAACTGTTTCAGTGAGCTAGCCGAAGGTAAACGTAAACGCTTGCAGACCCGCCGGTGTGTTTATTTGCAACGTATGTTCGCCGGCTTGTGGAAGGTCAATGAGATGATAGAGCGTGTTGTCGGTAATGTGCGCCATCGTTTTTCCGCCGACCATTTTCACGTCTGCACCGAGGTCTGCTGCCGGCACCGGCTGACCGTCGAGCAACACTTCGATGTCCGTACCGCTCGCACTCGCCGAGCCGGCTACAACATATAATTCCTTGGCATTGAATGTATAAGAAATCACATCGGAATCTTGCGATTCCGCATACTGCGAAGCGATATTCCAAGGACCGGCAAGATACAATTTATTCAGTTCAAAAAATGGAACATCGGTGGTGTGTTGAAAAGAAAAATCCTGTGGTCCCGACACACCTGAGTTGCCATTCGCCAAATATTCATTCCGTGCCGAACCGAAATACGTTTCCGGACTTTGTGCGTCAATACTGGTCACCGCATCTGACGGCGTGCTGATGCCCGATGGAATTGGCGTTGAAATTCCCAAAATCTGATTGCGCTCCTGCAGCGCCTCCTGAATTTTCGTCTCCGTTGTCGGATAATCTCCCTCGCCGACATTGTCGTATGTGACATAGCCCGCCATGTCGATCAAAAATTGGTGTGGCCAATACTGGTTGTTATACGCCGTCCACGTGCCATAGTTACTATCCATCACCACCGGATATGTAATCCCTTCTTTTTTCACCGCAGCCGCGACATTTGCATACACTTTTTCAAAATCAAACTCCGGCGTGTGAATGCCGATAATGACAAACCCGCTGTTTTCATATTTCGTATACCATGTTTCGAGGTACGGTGTGGTGCGCTGACAGTTGATGCACGAGTATGTCCAGAAATCAATCATGACCACTTTCTTGCCAACGTATTGCGAAAGTGTAATGGATAATGGATTACCCGACGAGTCCGTGCCGGTGTTGATAAACCCTGTCGGAGCAGTGATTTCTTTCGCCATCTGGTCGCCGGCAAGCTGGTCCGACTGTGCAAGCTGAACGAGCGCAGCTTTGATTTGGTCCGGTGTGCGAGTCGGCGTTACGATTGCGCCGGATGTCGCACCAGTCGCAGACGAAGTCGAGGTTGAATTCACATCACTCAGTATCGTCGATGTGGTGAGCACATCAACAGCCGTGACATTGACCGCATGCACATTACTTTCCTGACTAACTTTTCCGCGGTCGAGGTACCATATCGCGCCAACGATGAGCACAACTACGATGAAAATGAAAATGTTTCGCACTATTCTTGATTGGTTTTGTTCTGGCATATTTTTTAATTAAAATTTGAAAATTCTTACTCGGTCACACCGTTGCCGGAGCACGCATAAATTTCCCGAGAGAAATTTTGCTCACTCTCGCGCCGTCGCACTCCGAGAGTCTCCGGCAACGGTGCGACACTCGACGAATTTTCAAATTTTAATTTTCTCATTTTAGAATTATGTTATTCAAAAAACTCCAGTTGGCGATGAGCGAGAGACTTTGGGTGAAGACGAGTACGCCGATAATCAACAATAGTACGCCGAAGATGATGTTGAGTGCATTAAGCAGTGTGGTGTGTCTCGCGATGAATGCGCTTGCTTGCGCTGTGAAAAAGCCGACAACGAGAAACGGCACTCCGAGACCGACCGCGTATGTGAGCAAAAGGAAAAACGCCGAACCGGGCTGACTTGCCGCAAGTCCGAGAATTATCCCGAGCGCCGGTCCGACACACGGCGTCCAACCCACGGCGAAAGCGAGGCCGAACAAGAAAGACACAACGTATCGCGAATTAATTTTCCGCGACAACTCCGGCGAGATGGTCGGCTTGTAGTCGCGCTCGAGGAAAGGAATGCGAATCAGTCGAACGAGGTACAGTCCAAAGAAAATAATCAGCACTCCCCCGATACGCCCAAGCCAGATTTTGACCGAGTACGCCGCGAAGGCGAGCACGGTATTGAGCAGTATCCCGAGCACCGCGAACACAAGCGAGAACCCGAGCACAAAAAAGATGCTGTTCACAAAAATCTCCCGACGTCGCGATCGCGCCGCATCACTGTCCCCGCTCGCATCCACTTCCGTACTTCCCGCGAGATACGCCAGAAACCCCGGAATAATCGGCAAAATACACGGTGCCAAAAAAGACACCACTCCACCCAGAAACGCCCCGAAAAAAGAAATTAACATACGTCATATAAT
>CAIXDB010000074.1 GCA_903918125.1 uncultured bacterium
AAAATGTATTTTTTCTTTGGCACTGTCCGAACCGTCGGCGTATTCGGGCGTGTCGATCATGCTCTGCACAAGCACCGCTACGTCGCGTTCGATATTGATTTGGTTCTGACCGGTCGGCACGACGACTTCGCCTTCAGACACTTTACCGTCCTCGCCCACCACGATTTTGTGGTAGAGCGTTCCGCGCGGTGCCTCGATGACACCGACACCCGTGCCCGACGTGCGCGCCGGTTTGACAGTCGGCTCCGGCGCGAAAGTGGTGTGCGTCAAAATGTCGATCGACTCATCCACCGAATGTAAAATCTCGATTGCCTGCGCCACGTTGTTGTAGAAAATATCGGTCGAAGGAAAAAGGTCGAGTGTCGCACCGAGCGACTGTTTGGTGTCGGGATGAAGTTTGTCCTTTGCCATGTTCACTCGCGCCAATGCGCCAACCATGTAGCCACCGCCGTGGTATGTGTACGCGCTCGCTTCCGAGTATGGCAGGACGGTGTGCTCAAGATGTCCGCGGAAATCCGGTTTGCCGAATTTTTCACCTTCGCTTGTCACAATACTGCCGTCGATGTAGCCGAAATGCGTCTCCGGCACGAGCGCCATGAATTTCGTCTTGCGGTCGAAATGGAACGGTGCGTTTTTGAAGACTTCCACCAGACGCAAAACGGCCGGGCGCATGTCGCGCAGTTTCTTGACTGCCTCGTCGATGCTTGCTTTGTCCGGGAATTGCAGAAAACCTCCGACAACAGGGAACGTAGCATGCACACTGCGACCAGCGATGAGTGTGGCGAGGTAGTTGCCGGCGGACTTCGTGTCGAAGCCGTCGTGCAGGAGCTGATGTTGAACCGAGTCGCCTTCGTCGAGGTCGAGAAAGGCGTCCTTGCCGAAAATGTCCGGCATGGAGAACAGATACAAATGCAGTGCGTGGTCGCGAATGACGAGCCCGTGCATAACAAGCGCCCGCAGAAGTTTCGTTTGCTCCGACGGCGTAATGCCGAGCGCGTCCTCGCAGGCCTCGATACTGCACATGATGTGCGCGTTCGAACACGTTCCGCAAATGCGGGCGAGGTGAGCGGGGACTGCGGCGATTGACTTGCCCTTGAGCGCCTCGGTGAAAAAACGTTTGTATTCAACGATGGCAAACTTGACGTCGGTCACCTTGCCCTCCTCGACTTTCACTGAAAGCGAGGCGTTGCCTTCGACTTTTGTGATGTGTTCCATGTTCAAATCAAAGCTGTGCATATTTTTATTTTTTTAATTCGGCGACTAAAGCGTTCACTTTCTGCAAAAAAACAGCCGGCGACATCGGGCAGCCGGGGATTTCCACGTCCACCGTGACAACATCGGACACTTTTTTGACCGACGGCAAAGCGCC
Organism: uncultured bacterium; assembly: GCA_903918125.1. The sequence goes on from CAIXDB010000074.1 coordinate 1,370, forward strand.
GAAACGAGTGACCAGAAAGTCGATCGACTCACGTTGTTCCGGCGTGAAATTGTTGCGTTGGCCGGACGGCAAACCGGTGCACGCGCACGAGCCGACGGCGACGAGTTTTTTGCTGCGCGAGCGAATGTCTTTGACCGACTCCTCCTGCTCCGGCCCGGCCATGGCGCCTTCGATGAAAGCGATGTCAAAAGCATCGTACATATTTTTCGACCTCAACATGCGCACGTGCCGAAAATCAAACATCTCCTTCCACTCCTGCCAATGGTCGTTCATCACCTCGGTCATGACCACGGTGTTGTCCTCGCAACACGAAAAGGAAAACCACCCGATTTTGATTTTTTCAGAAGATGACATACTTGCATCATATCATATATTTAAAAACAGAAAAACCGCCAACCGAGGCCGGACAGTTTCCTGTTGGCGCCAGTCTGCGGCTAGGTTTGTGGCAAATCATCATTAATCTCAACGAAGGTTAGAATGTTTGCCAATATGTTTTTGTGTCCAAGCAAAAGTCTTCCAACTGCTTCCGATGGGCTTTTCCCTAGAGTGGAGGTTTCAGAATGATGTTCGAAACTAGCGTAGTAATCAAACACATTCGACTTTCTACCCTTACGAAAGTAATAAGTGTTCGGTCTTTGTCTTATGATGATTTTCATACGATTCTAATTGACATTATACACTTTTAAAATTATTTGTCAATATTAACCATGAAAACCTATATTTTAAGCCACTTTACCGCAGTGTCCAACCACCGTCCACCACGATGACTTGGCCGGTAATGTAGTCGGCGGATGGTGAATAAAAAGATGTAGTGTTGGTGGCGATATGCTACAATATACGTATGAAAATTATATTTTTTGAAGCGAGTGAGAACGAGCAGAAACATTTGCGCGGGCATATTGAAAAAATGCCGGAGCTTTCCGGCGCGGACATTATTTTTCATACCGAAAAACTTACCGAGAAAAACGCCGACGTGGCAAAAGACGCCGAGATCGTGTCCATTTTTATAAACTCTGTCATGGGGAAGAACATGTTTGACCGCCTGCCGAACCTGAAACTTTTAGTGACGCGATCCAGAGGCACAGACCATATCGATTGCGCGTATGCCGCCGAAAAAAGCGTCAAGGTGGCGAACATGCCGACGTACGGTTCTCACACCGTGGCCGAATTCACCTTCGGTCTGATCCTCGGACTGTCCAGAAAAATATTGGCGGCGTCGTATCAAGTCAAAAGCAACCGCGGTTTTGATATTTCCGATTTTCGAGGATTTGATTTGTTTGGAAAAACGATAGGTGTCGTCGGCACCGGCAGAATCGGCATGAGTGTTATAAAAATCGCAAAAGGTTTTGAAATGAACGTCGTGGCTTTTGACACATTTCCGAACGCCGAGCAGGCGAAGAGTATCGGTTTTACGTATGTGTCGCTCGATGAGTTGCTTGGCACGTCCGACATCGTCACACTGCACACGCCGGGCGGAGATGAAACGAAACATTTAATCAATAAAGAGAATGTCAAAAAAATGAAACCGGGCGTGGTGCTGGTAAACACATCGCGCGGAGAAGTCTGCGACACGGAGGCAATCCTCTGGGGCATTCAGGAAAAAATTATTTCCGCGGTCGGGCTTGACGTGCTCGACGGCGAGCGAAGTTTGAAAGAGGAAAGCCAGTTTTTCGTCGAGGAAAATACCATCAACCTCGACGGCGACCAAATCAAAACCCTGCTCGAAGACCACCTGCTCATCGGCCGGCCGGAAGTGTTCATCACGCCGCACATCGCATTTTTCACCCGCGAAGCTCAGCATGAAATAGTGGTGACAACGGTGGAAAGCATCGTCGCGTTTCTCGGTGGGCAAGACAAAAACATTATAAAGGTTTAAAATAAAAGCACGTAAGATTCGAAATAAAAAAAATGACTGCGGATTATCATTCTGACATTTTCACGGTTGGCATCGGCGGGGCTGCCGGCGACGGTGTGATGGAAGCCGGCTCAAACCTCGGACTGCTTTTGCGCGATCTGGGCTACGAAGCGTACCTTTCAACGAACTATCCGTCGCTGATTCGCGGCGGACACAACTTTGTGCGCGTCAGTTTCAGCAAGGAGAAAATCTGGACGGACCATGCGGCGCTTGACGTGCTGATTGCGCTCAATGAGGAAACGATTACTCTGCATCGACCGGAGCTTGCAGAAAACGCCGTGGTGTTTGCGGATGCGTTTGAGCCAACCGACGTCGAGGCGCTCGGTGCGAATGCCGTCGTGGTGCCAATGCGCGAATCGGCCAAGAAAATTTCTGCGCCGGACATCACGCGTACCTCAGTGGCACTCGGTGCGTTGTGTTATCTCCTCGACCTGCCGTTGCCAAAAATGACGGAGATTTTGCGCGATGTTTTCGCCAACAAAAAAATGGAGGAAAATGTGGCGCTGGCGGATGTGGGGTATGAACATTTACAGAACTTGCAATTTCGGCATAGTAAAAAAATCGACATTGGTGAGGAATTAAGGAAGAGCTCGCAAAGCGACGAGCAACTTCGGCAGCGGGACACCGAATTTCTGGACGGCAACACGGCGTTTGCCAAGGGCTTGCAGACTGCCGGGCTTGATTTCTACCTCGCGTATCCGATGACGCCGGCGTCGACCATTTTGCACTACTTGGCACGCGAACAGAAAAAAGACGGTTTGAAAGTCATCCAGCCGGAAAATGAAATCTCGGTCATCAATATGGCGCTTGGCATGGCGTACGCCGGCAAACGCGTGGCTGTTGGCTCGGCAACCGGCGGTTTTGCGCTGATGCAAGAGGCCTTGAGCTTTGCCGGAGGTGCGGAGCTACCGCTCGCCATCGCCGTTTCGCAGAGGCAAGCACCTGCCACCGGCGTGCCGACACATTCGTCGCAGTCCGATTTGCGCTTCGCCATTCACGGCGGGCACGGCGAGTTTCCACGCATCGTTATTGCCCCCGGCGACACGGAGGAATGTTTCTATGCGGGGCGTGACGCCCTCAACCTAGCGTGGAAATTCCAAACGCCGGTCATTATTCTGCTTGATAAAATTTTGTCCGAACACGCCACGACTGTTCGTCCCAGTGCCGATGTTGCCGAGCCGT
>CAIXDB010000075.1 GCA_903918125.1 uncultured bacterium
AACCAACCACCGACGTGTACATCTGCACGCTCGGCACGGAGGTAGCCGAACACGCGCGAGCACTGGCGGAGATACTGCGGAAAGGCAATGGCAACGTCGGCACCGGCCTCAACGTTGCCCTCGACCTCTCCGGCAAAAAACTCGGTGACCAAATCAAAATCGCAAGTAAGCAAAGCATCCCCTACGTCCTCGTCGTCGGTCCAGACGAAATCACCTCTGGCGTGTACCCCCTTAAAAACCTTGCTGACGGTCTCGAGAAAAAAGTGAAAGTGGAGGAAGTGGCGAGTGTGGTGAGAAAATAAAAAAAATTTTATATACAAAATCCCCCGCCACTTATGACGGGGGTTGTGCGATTAAATAAACCGCACCAACTACTTCATATCCTTCAAGAACTCGGCGACCTTGCGTTTGAAATCGCCCTGGAGTTTGTGGTTTTGTTTCTCGAGAAGCTGAATTTTGTGCTCCAACTCAGTCTTCTCGCTAATCCATGACTTCCTTTCGGTTTCAAAACTAGCGACTTTTTCCAAAACCTCCTTTACAGCAACAGCCGTGACTTCGCAACTGTCCATGAAAGTTTTGATCGTTGGAACAAACCCCGCCAGTACCGACTCGGCGCCGTCTGATTTTTTCTCCCTGCTTTTTAGTTTCGAAGAGGGTTTGGAGGTTGCAGGTGAACTCAATTCTTTCCGCAAGACATACAATGCCTGGGACAGAGAAGCTTCAGTGGTCTGCAAGTTTTTGCTTGTAGCCAACTGAAACAACCTCTTCGCCTCCTCTTTGACACTCACAGCCTGGAAATTGGCGTTGGAAAATACAAACTCCTTGACTCCTCCTTTTTTCTGTTTCTCTGCCACCTTTTCTCCTTCTATTGCAGAAACCTGCAACTGGTCGCGCGATTCCAGAACAGGACTCGCGGTTTGGACAACCTCCTCGAGGGTTGTCTTGATTGTTGAAATGTTGACTGCTGGTATAGAGTCGACTAGAACAGATATCTCGAGAAAAGTTTTCAGCTCGCCGGAGTTTTTGAAACATCGAACAAATGTAACTCCATGCTTGTGAGCAATACTCTCGAGACGAGATCTGTCAGAATGACTGACATATTTCCCGAACAAAACTCCTTTTACACCGGCAGGGACTGAATCGCGACGGTCATCATCAGACATGAAAATGACACATTCTTTGATATGAGGATGCTGGTTCATCCACGGCGTGAAATCTTTTTCACGACCATTGACCACCACCACCTTTTCACCAGGCCCTACTGTGAACCTGTCTGCTACCATTTACAACCTCCACGTAAAAAGCTATCATATATATATATTGTCAAGTAGACAGGGTAAGTTTAATATACTATCGTACCGATCAGAAAAGTACTCTGTCCACTTGAGTTAAAGTGGTAGAAAGCGAGGAAAATAAGATGATGGGTTTTACGTTGAGGTTGTCTCCCCGACTAACGCAAAGACAAGAACAACGATTAACGCTTGGTCAGCGTGAAGCAATCAAGCAAGTGATTCTCAACGACCGGCTTTCATTGGTCGGAGCGGTACACGGCGGCAATTACAGTCCAAGGGCTGTATGTCCCAAGTGCAAACACGAAATGACATCATTGGAAATAATCCAAGGGTTCAACACGAACCCGACGGACTACACCACTGGGTGCACGCGGTGTCATCACAGGTTTCCACCAATCCTTAAATGGGCAAATGACTGGATGTCAGTGGAAATTCCTTTCTATTGTCCGACGCAAGTCCTTGCACAACTGCACGGACTTGAAACGGAATCGGCGGAAGAAATTCGGCGGAAACACGCCGCCATCTACCACTCTGTCGTTGTTCATCACGGATGCCTCCGCAAGGCATTCGCAAAAATCGGCATTCAGTACGCCTTCGAGAGCATTCCGGCCTGGGAGAAAAAAGTTGAGGACTATCTCGGCAGACTTCCCGACACAGTCATTGCTCAAGTCGTCGATCAGTCGGTCAAGACTATCCGCGCACTGCGGAAAAAACTCAACATCGTTTCTTTCTCTCGACGCACACTCATCGAAGTCGAGGAGTAACGGACATACGGGGCAGCTTCGGCTGCCCTATTTTCATGCATAAAAATATTTTTTGGTAAATTCTTCTTCACCTGCTATACTCAGTGCATGAAAAAAATCGTATTCGATATCGAGACGCGGAATATTTTCCAGGATGTGGGGTCGAGCAAGGCGGAGGATTTGGACATTTCGGTGGTCTGCACGTACGACTACGAAACCAACACATACGACAGTTTTGTGCAGGAGGATTTCGCGCGATTGTGGACGTTGCTCGAAACAGCAGACACATTCATCACATTCAACGGCGAACATTTCGACATTCCCCTGCTCAACAAATACTACAAAAAAGCCGGTCGCGGTGATTTGGGCAGGGTGCATTCGCTCGACTTGCTCAAAGAAATTAAAAATTCATACGGGCGACGGATGAAACTTGACCAGATAGCCGAGGGTACGTTTGGCATTCACAAAAGTGGCAACGGGCTCGAAGCGGTGGCGTGGTGGCGCGCCGGCGAGATGGAGAAAATAATAAAATACTGCAAGGACGACGTGAAAATTACGAAGGATGTGTACGAATACGCGCTGAAGAATAAAAAACTGATGTTCAAGGAAGGACAATTTGTGAAAGAAATAAAACTAGATACGAAACACTGGGAACCGGAGGAAATGGTGAAGACGCAGAGTTTGTTTTAGAAAGTTTTTTATGTTCAAGAATAAAGGCCCGAAACATATATGTTTCGGACCTCGTGCGACATATTTTACGGTCGCGTTGATTTTCTGATTTGACTGGGTATCGGTGGTGGTAAAG
>CAIXDB010000076.1 GCA_903918125.1 uncultured bacterium
ATGTGAACGAGTCGTTTGAGGGTTTTTCGGTTGTGAAATCGCACGAAGCTGGCATGCCGGACTAGATACGTTTCGGACTGACCACGATTAAAAATTTCGGCGAAGGCATCGGCGCGTCGATTATCGCGGAGCGCAAAGCTCACGGCAAATTCACATCACTTTCCGACTTTCTCACACGCATCACGGACAAAAATCTCAACAAAAAATCGCTCGAGTCGCTCATCAAAGTTGGCGCGTTGAATTCCCTCGCCGACGCACGCACATTACAGAATATCACCGACGGAAACTACCGCGCCACGCTTTTGCATAACCTCGAGCGACTGCTTACATTTCACAAAGAAGAACAGAAAAAAGAAACTGACCAAGACTCGCTCTTTTCGCTCATGCAGGGTGGCGCGCAAATTGCCGAGCTCGAACTCGAACGGATACCGGGCACAGGGTCGGAGGCCGGCACCCGAGCAAACAACCTCATGTGGGAAAAGGAACTGCTCGGCCTGTACATTTCCGGACATCCGCTCGACAATTTCAAATCGCGATTGGAAAAACTGGCGGGCATAAAAGTAACGAAGGAAACTGCGCGGGAAAGACAGCCCGTGGTTATCGCCGGCATCATTGAAGAAATGCACGACACCGTGACAAAGAACGGAGAAAAAATGCTTTTTATGAAACTAACCGACATGGACGACTCCATTGACACCGTCGTGTTTCCGAAAATTTTTGAAGAATTCCAAGACATCCTCGTCGCCGAAAACTGCGTGGTCGTGAAAGGCACATTCTCCACCCGCAACGGCGAGAAGTCGGTGCTCATCGACAAAGTGAAGATGATGGAATAAAAATACACATGACAAAGGGTATGCACAATTTACATGCATACCCCTTACACTCACTTCTTTTTTAGTCGACGAATTTGGAAGTCGGCCCACAGAGCGTAATTGAACAAATTTCGACCGTCGACGCGAACCGCAACTTCACATTCGACTAATCCCTCAACTTGCGACAATAATTTTCTGAGAGACCGAAGTGTCTGCTGAGTTACCTGGAGAGTTTCTTGGTGCGCCACCCCTCGAGGATATTCTGTAATCCAACTCCATCCTCTCCAGTTGATTTTGCTTGCACTATTGAGATACTCGGCAACCCGCTTTGCTTCCAACACAGACCCGTCGTGGTACCACACAAACTGAATCTTCATAGTAACTCCTACACTTACATTATATATTTTTGCGTATTTGTCAATATCTACCAAATTTTGAAATAGTGGTATTATAGCTATATGAGCATCAACGAAATCACAGAAAAAATAGCTCCGATTTTGCGGGAATATAGAATCAAGAAAGCTTCAATTTTTGGTTCTGTTTCGCGTGGCGACGACACACCGGAAAGCGATGTGGATTTGCTCGTGGAATTCGATCCTCAAACTAAAATGGGAATTTTTGAGTATGTACATATGAGAGAGAAAATTGAAAAACTTCTCAATAAAAAAGTTGATGTAGTTGCCGAAGATAGACTCCGAGAAGTATTTAGAGCGTATATTAAAGATGATTTGAAGATTATATATGAAAGACGATAACGTATATATTGATTATATTAAAGATTCAATTCGAAAAATCGAAAAGTTTTTGAG
>CAIXDB010000077.1 GCA_903918125.1 uncultured bacterium
ATCCGCTCGCTACGTCCAAAACTGTGAATTACGGGAAGCAGTATGGTGCATTATTTTTTAAATAATGCAGGGAACCTGAAACGAAAGTTATCGGAATCCGCCCGTCAAGTCAGGGGAGTTGGGAATACCCGAAGCGTCACGTAGGTGGCATCAAGGTAAGCTCAATTACAAAGAGTAAGTCGTAACAAGGCACGGCTAGGGGAACCTGGTCGTGGAATAATTCAATTTGAAATACTTTTCGCTTTGCGGAAAGAAAGCCGTGTCGTTCGCAAGAAAGATACGGATGTGTGTCGATATTGCGCATTCCAATTGGATGCACAATAGACCTATCGTTGTACTGGTCTCAAATCAACGTGACTTCGAGGAAAGACTCGGATGAACGGAACAAAATAAAGGATACTATGCAAAAACCACTCGCGACCATTTGGTCAGCCGGGTGGTTTTTGTTGTCCACAGCGCGATTTGACACAGAGTAAGTATGTGTGGTAGTGTGTGGGCAGGGAGAATCAAAAAATGCACATGGTTTCTTGGATCGGGATTTTTGTTGGTCTCGTCTGTGTGGCTATTTGGGTGGTTATTGCTCGTCGTCGACGCCAATGGGGTGGTAAAAATCCCGAGGCGTTTATGATTGAGCCGTATGACGAATGGCGACACAAAAAAGACTTCGCGATGCTGAAGTCGATTCGAGACCTTGAACAAAGGTCTCATAGCTGATAAGCAGATTTAGGTCCGGGAGAGCGCGTTGTCGCCCCCGGATTTTTTCTTGTGAAAAAAGCTGATTTCTGATAGATTAAATGGGAATTTCTCGTATAAAATAATGCGCGTGTAGCTCAGTTGGTAGAGCACTCGACTGATACTCGTGGGGTCCCAAGTTCGAATCTTGGCACGCGCACAAAAGTAGGATACTATGTGTAGTATTAGTTCTATTTGTTTAGTCTTTTACTATGCACAAAATCACAAAAATTGTAGGACGGGAAATACTGGATTCGCGGGGGAATCCGACGGTGGAGGTGGACGTGTGGGTGGCGGGCAAGCGGGGCTGGTTTGGTGGGTCTGGTGCGAGTGTCATGGGTCGCGCCGGCGTGCCGAGCGGTGCGTCGACGGGCAGTCACGAGGCGTGCGAGTTGCGCGATGGAGATGCGAAGCGATACGGCGGACAGGGTGTTTTGAAAGCGGTGGGGAATGTGAACGAGGCGATTGCACAGAAAATCATCGGTCACAAGTTTGGCCAGCGAACACTCGATAACGCACTCATCGCGCTCGATGGTACGCCGAACAAAAGTAAGCTCGGTGCAAACGCCATTCTCGGTGTGTCAGTGGCATTTGCAAAAGCGGTGGCGCTCGCGGAAGGCAAACCGCTCTGGAAATATTTTCAGGATATTTCAGACACAAAAACTGAGTCGGGGAAAGTGGTGTTGCCTGTGCCAATGATGAACATTTTGAACGGTGGCAAGCACGCGGAAAACTCGACTGACTTTCAGGAGTTCATGATAGTGCCGATGGGTGCAAAAAGTTTCGCAGAGGCACTGCGTTGGGGCTCGGAGATTTTTCATACGTTGAAAAAAATTCTAAAATCGCGAGGACTCTCGACGCTCGTCGGTGACGAGGGTGGTTTTGCACCGACACTGCCGTCAAACGCGGCTGCCATCGAACTGGTCGTCGAGGCGATCACCGCCGCCGGCTATGTGCCGGGGAAGGACGTCGGCATCGCACTCGACGTGGCGGCGAGCGAGTTCTACACACCCGAAGGGTACCGCCTGGCGATTGAAAACCGCACACTGTCCAGCGACCAAATGATTGCCTTTTTCGACGAGTGGGTCAAAAAATATCCGATTGTGTCGCTCGAAGATTGCTTTGCGGAGGACGACTGGGACGCGTGGACGAAACAGACCGCGGAGCTGGGTGCCTCGATGCAGATTGTCGGCGACGATTTGTTTGTGACGAATATCGCGCGTTTGAAAATGGGCATCGAGAAAAAAGCGGGGAATTCGATTCTCATCAAACTGAACCAGATCGGCACGGTCAGCGAGACGATTGACGCGGTCACAACCGCGCGCAATGCCGGCTACTCATGCATGGTGTCGCATCGCTCGGGCGAAACGGAGGACACGACCATCGCGGATTTTGCCGTCGGCCTCGGCACCGGGCAGATCAAAAGCGGGTCGCTTTCGCGCACGGAGCGCGTGATGAAATATAATCAGCTTCTGCGCATCGAAGAGTCGCTCGGGGCGGATGCAGTGTACGCGGGCAAAAGTATTTTCAAAAAATAACATGAAAAAAACAAAAATCGTGGTGACGGTCGGGCCGGCGAGCGAGTCGGTCGAGATGCTCGAAAAACTTTTGCGCGAGGGGATGAACATTATGCGGTTGAATTTTTCGCACGGCGACGTTGCCGAGCACCAGAGTCGTCTCGACAATTTCCGCACGGCGCAGAAAAATACCGGTATCGCGGGTGAGGTGTTACAGGATTTGGCCGGACCGAAAATCCGTCTCGGCGATTTTACGAATGATGAAGTCGAACTTGTGGTGGGTGAAAAAATTATCATCACGACGGAGCAGGTGCCTGGTGACGTGCATCGCGTGTCGGTGAACTACCCGCAATTCCCGCGCGAGGTCAAAGTTGGCGAGGCGGTGATGCTCGACGACGGTCGCAAGAAACTGCAGGTGGAAAAAATCGACGGCGAGGATGTAACGTGCACGGTTGTTATCGGCGGGAAAATTAAAAGTAGACGCGGAGTGAACTTGCCGGACTCAAAACTTTCGGTCAAAGCGCTGACGGAAAAAGATATAAAGGATATTGACTTCGGCGTGACGAATCGTCTCGACTATGTGGCGCTGTCTTTTGTGCGGGAGGCGAGTGACATCACGGAGCTTCGCGATCTACTGACCGCTCGCGGGCTGACAACTAAAATTATTGCAAAAATCGAAACACCGCAGGCCATCGCGCACATCGACGCAATCATTTCGGCAACGGACGGAGCGATGGTGGCGCGCGGGGATTTGGGCATCGAGGAACCGTACGAAAAAGTGCCGATGTTTCAAAAAATGATTATCAAAAAATGCAACGAGGCGGGCAAATTTGTTATTACCGCGACACAAATGCTCGAATCGATGGTGGAAAATCCCGTGCCGACTCGCGCCGAGGTGTCCGACATCGCCGACGCCATCCTCGAAGGCACGAATGCTTTGATGCTCTCCGAAGAAACCGCTCTCGGCGCCCACCCGGTGGAAGCCGTGCAGGTCATGACCCGCGTGGCGACCGAGGTGGAAGGAGAAATGCAGGGGTAGCGAGTATTTCAAAATCGTCAAAAAATGGCTCTGCAACGGGCTATTTTTGAACTCCTAAAATTATTGACTTAAATTTAAAAATATGTTTATATACACAAGGAGTTACTTATGACCATAGGTAGTTGGTTCGAGGGTTTTTTTGGAGGATATTACCCAAACATTCGAATGAGTCCGTGGGAAGAAGATCCCCGGATTATAGAGAAGTATTTTTTTTGCGACACGGCGTTTTTCGACAGCGTGTTGCATGCGTTGAGCTATCAACCGGAGGATTATGATCCGGCATGGCCCACGAGCGGGGAAGTGTTGCCGTTGCTATTTCAAACGGTGCACGAATCGTTACCGAAATATCTTCGGTCGCAACTCCGCTGTTATCAAACAATCGATTCTTATCTGGATATGTTCCATAAGACCGATTATTTATTTTTGTTGGGTGGTTTTGTGGGGGCAAATGACACACACTTTCGGATAGACATCACAACCGACCCTCGAAAAATCGCTCGACGGAAGTTGCCCACCGAGAGGATTCCATCTCACCTGACCATTTCCCCGCACAATGTTCTCTGTGTAAACAAAAGAGGAGAATATAGTGCGAGTGACTCGGCACAGGTGGATGAAAAAAAGGTGGCATTGTTGGGTCGGTACATAGCTTCCAGACTTCTTCGGCGCTACCTGTTTGTCAGGAGACGGGAGAAGTATGGTTCATAGCCTGGGATGATTGCAGTATGCAACGCCCCAGGCTTTTTTCGTGTGAGTTGACATTATTTTATATCTGTGTATATTAGAAGTAGAATCAAGTTCACTAAGGGAGTCATATGAAGAAAGATAACCCAAAAAAGTTTGAGGCGAAGAAACACGAGGGTTTAACTGTCAGACCGGTTCAAAGTGAAGTGCTTCGAGTGAGTACGTCACTTCCCCGGGAGCATATTCCAAATTTGGTTCGGGTGGCTCGTGCCTGTGCCAGTACCTGACACTGTTTTCGATCAGTTCATCCAGAGAGTCACGGTTTATTCCGCGGCTCTCTTTCGTTTTTGTGTAAAAAATTTTGTTGTGTATAATAGGGAATATGATCCAACGCAAAAGCACTTTTTTCATCGGACTGTTCATTATTCTCATCGTGGCCTTTCTCGGGCTTCCTTCGGCGTGGAAAGCGGGCTTGCTCATTGTCTGCGGACTCGCGCTCATGGTGTTGTCCGTCAAAATCACGCTATCAAAACAATTTTCAAAAAATGGCGGGAGTGGGAAAATGCGACCGCGACGCAAAGAAAAAGTGACACAAGTCTTCGTGGAAAGTGCGCCGGTGGAACCGCGCGACACGAGCACGTCTGACTCGAATTCCTCGCACAATTCCGCAAACGACATCGCCATGTAGCTGTGCAATGACATGTTGTCGTGTATAATTACATTCACCGCAACATGAAATTTTTTCAAAAATATAAAAACATATGCGTCGTTGTCGGTGCGTTTCTTTTTCTCGCAATATTTTTCGCGGTCATGCCGATGGTGTTTAGCGACCATTATGTCGCCGGACAAAACGCGTCGCTCGCAAAAGCCATGAGCGGAATGTTCTCGAACACATCACCTGCTTCGACCACTTCGCCGGTTGCAACATCGACCACGCCGACTTTCACGGCAACGCACGTCGCACCGCCCACGGTCATCAAAGGTATCTACATGACCAGCTGGGTGGCGGGCACGCCGTCTCTGCGCGCGGTGCTCGTGGCGCTTGCCAGCTCGACGGAAATCAACGCGGTGGTCATCGACATCAAGGACTACTCCGGCAACATCACGTTCAACATTGACGATAATCCGACACTCAAAGCGTACGGTTCGGAAAGTGTACGAGTCGCCGACATGCCGCAGTTCATCGCGCAGCTTCACTCAAAGGGTATCTATGTCATCGCCCGTGTTGCGGTATTTCAAGATGCGTACTTTGTAAAATATCGACCGGATTTGGCGGTCAAAAACCTGGCGGGCACGAAAACTTGGGCGGACGACAAAGGAATTTCCTGGATCGACCCCGGCTCGCAAGAATATTGGGCGTACATTGCCATGATCGCAAAGGAAGCATACGCGACTGGCTTCGACGAAGTGAACTTTGACTACGTGCGATATCCGTCCGACGGCGACTTGCATGACATTTCATTTCCGGAAAGTTCGACCACGCCGAAAGCGACGGTTATCAAAAACTTTTTCGCGTACTTGCACGATAACTTGGTGGGCGACACGGCGACCGACACGTCGCGATTGCGAATTTCCGCGGATTTGTTCGGCATGACCACGACCGCGGACGACGACATGGGTATCGGTCAAGTGCTCGTGAACGCTCTGCCGTATTTTGACTACGTCGACCCGATGGTGTATCCCTCGCACTACGCCACGATGTTTATGGGCTACAAAAATCCGGAACAATATCCGTACCAGGTCGTGCAATACGCAATGAAATCCGCCGTCGACCGCGAGACCGCCCTGGCAAGCTCGACAGCCGCCGCGGAAGGCGTGCCCGTCTCGCAGGTTCATCTCGCCGTGCTTCGTCCGTGGTTGCAAGATTTCGGCCTAACCATGGACTACACCGCCGCAGATGTCCGCGACCAAATCCAAGCCACATACGCCGACGGCCTGACCTCCTGGCTCCTCTGGTCCGCCTCGAACAAGTACACGATAGGAGCACTTGATGCGAAATAGTGAAACGAGTATAATTATAGTATGAATATAGCGAACACATTCAAACTGGTTGATTTGGAAAAATTGTCTTCGATTGCTCAGGATATCGCACAGGTATTCTTTGCCTCCATGTTTGTTGATTATATTCTCGGTGGACGAGCGAATGGATCTGTCATCTTTCTCGGATTTTTTCTAGCCGTACTGTTTTGGACATTTAGCTTAATTTTGGTAAGATTTAACAATAACAAATAAAACCATGTTAGAAATATACATACTCGGAGCCCTGCTCCTCATTGCGCTCATACTTCTGGTCATGTTAGCACGTAAAAAATGAGCACTATAGTGATAAAAGAATATATCATCTTTGGACTTCTCCTCATAGCTCTCGGCATTATTATCTATACCGTGAGGCAAAACAAATCTTGACAGATAATCTATTTTGTGTAATATAGTGGGGGGAAGGTAAAAAATGAAATTTTCGATCGAGAAGTATCTTGAAGGAGTTCGAGAACTCAATGTTGCCCTACGGAGTGGTGAGAGTATTGACAAGTTGCTCACCAAAGCCATTGCATTGGACAAAATGGTGGGTGGAGGAGACCATCTTGCTTCTCACGTGCCAGATGAGTGGTACAAAAATCTCAAACGCATGACTGTAGAAAACTACCAAGGATGGAGACTTGATAGAAAAGAAAAACGAGAGTCCTATCACCAAAGGTTTCTACATTGGCTTGGTCTTGGTCACGACAAAGAAGAACAAATCAAAACATTTCGGGAGGTAATACGGTTGTATAAGTTGGGCAAGAAATTGAGTACCGAACCGGAAACTAAGGTGTGGTTCGAGCGACGAATCAAGCGATTGGAAACTCGTCTTGCCCGTTTGTTATAGTAGAAATCAAAATTACTGTTCATGGTCGAGTAGAAATACTCGACCATGTTTTTTGAAAAATAAATTTCAAAATCACCGCAAGCCAATCTCGTCTCGTGTCGCTTGCTTTCCGGTACATCGCGCAGGAGCTTAGAAAACAAAGCGTTTTCGAGTGCGGGGCACACGAGAAAATGCATTGTTTTCTTGAGCGACGAGCGTGAAGAAATTCGCGAGCACGCGAATATTCTGGTGACGGAAAGCAAGTGACCGAAAAAGAGATTGGCGCACGCAATTTGGTATTTCAAAAATTGATTTAAATATTGTATAATTATAGTACCATGGACCCCAACGCAATCACATACTTCGGCGAAACCGACGCACGCAACAAAAAGATACGCTTCGGAATCAAAGCGCAGGACAGACTCCGACACATGTACGTCATCGGGAAAACCGGAATGGGTAAATCCACACTCCTCGAAAACCTGGCCATTCAAGACATACAAAACGGAAACGGAATCGCATTCATCGACCCGCACGGTGGCACGGCGGAGAAACTCCTCGACTACGTGCCGGAACATCGCATAAAAGACGTGCTGTATTTTGCACCGTTTGACATGGACTACCCGATATCGTTCAACGTGCTCGAGGACATCGGCGCGGACAAACGCCACCTCGTGGTGAACGGTCTCATGTCTACCTTTGAAAAAATCTGGGTGGACGCATGGTCTGCGCGTATGGCGTACATTTTGACGAACACCTTGCTTGCGCTCCTCGAATACCCGGGAGCAACACTCCTCGGCGTGAATAGAATGTTGACCGACAAAGACTATCGCAAAAAAGTGGTGGACAACATTCAAGATGTGTCCGTCAAAACATTTTGGATCGAAGAGTACGGCAAATGGACGGAGCGTTTCGTGGCGGACGCGATTCCGGCCATTCAAAACAAAGTCGGACAGTTCACGGCAAACCCGCTCGTGCGCAATTTGCTCGGACAGCCGGAGTCGTCATTCGATATTCGCAAATTCATGGACGAGAAAAAGATTTTGATTATCAACATGTCGAAAGGTTTGGTCGGCGAGGGCAACGCCAACCTCATCGGTTCGATGCTCATTACGAAAATCTATCTCGCGGCGATGTCACGAGCGGACAAAAGCGAACAAGAGCTGGCAAAACTTCCAAATTTCTATTTGTACGTCGACGAGTTTCAGTCGTTTGCAAACAAATCGTTCGCAGATATTCTCTCCGAGGCGCGCAAATACAAACTGTCCTTGAATATCGCGCACCAGTACATCGAGCAAATGGAGGAGGAAGTGCGCGACGCGGTCTTCGGCAACGTGGGAACCATGATTACATTTCGTGTCGGTGCATTTGACGCGGAAGTGTTGGAAAAAGAATTTGCTCCGACATTCACGGCGGAAGATTTGGTCAATCTCGGATTCGCGCAAATATATTTGAAGCTCATGATTGATGGTGTGTCGTCGCAACCGTTTTCCGCCAAAGGTATGGCGCCGATTGCCCGACCGGAGGTCAGTTTTCGCGAGCAGGTTATCGCCTCGTCGCGCGCGCAGTTTACTCGACCGAGAGCTGTTGTGGAAAAAATTGTGATGGATTGGCACTCATCGAGCGGTGCACAAGTGGCACAATCTCCGCGACAGATGACATTGCAATCGCAACAGTCACTGCCGTTACCGGTAGAGGCTCAGCGTGTCGAACGTCCTCGCCAAGATATGCAAACATCTGCACGACCACAGACAAACGCGCAAGTGTCACAGCCGTCTCAACCTGTTCGACCTGTGGCACAACCCGTTGTCAGTGCATCGGTGTCGACCGCACCTGACCCGAACAAAACTGCTTTTATGGAGGCGGCGAAAATTTTGCAACAAAAGCAACAGCAGAAAATTGACGACGAAAAATCGGAAATGAAATCGGTCGAGCAACCACATACACAAACCATTTCACTCAACACACTCAAACGTGACAGCGACAAAAATCCAAGTACGCAGAATGTATTTAATTTAAAAAACGCAATCGCCGAGGCGTTGAAAAAACAAACGCCGTCACAACCTGTATCCCAACCAAAAATTCAATCAGAGCAGAAACAATCTCAATCGAAACCGGAGCACGTTTCCGCGCGCGAGGTTCCGGAAAGCGTGTTGCGCGAAATTCTGAGTATGGAAAGTGACGCAAGAAAAAAATGAAACCGAGAAGAATTCTTATTTTTTCCACGGCATACATTCCGTTCGTCGGAGGAGCCGAAGTGGCCATCAAAGAAATCACCGACCGGCTCGGCAAGGGATTTGAGTGCGACGTTATCACGGCGCGGCTCTCGTCGAACGCGCCGGAAACGGAACGCATCGGTGCGGTGACGGTGTACAGAGTCGGTGTCGGCAAACCGCTTCGTGACAAGCTTTTTTTGCCGTTTGCCGGCGCATGGCAGGCGTCGAAACTGACGCGCGAGTACGACTATTTTTGTCTCTGGGGTGTGATGGTTACGTTTGGTAGCGGTGCGGCGTATATTTTGAATATCGCTCGACGACTGACTGGCAAGAAAAAAATTCCAATCGTACTGACACTCCAGGAAGGCGACTCGGAAGCACATTTGCGGTATTGCTGGGGTGGTCTCATCGGTTTGTCGTGGAAACTTGCTTTGTGGAACACGGATTTTTTGACTGGTATCAGTAACTTTCTTTTACATCGCGCCGAAAACATGGGGTATGATGGACCGCACACGCTCGTACCAAACGGGGTCGACACGAAAATTTTCACCAAAACATTTCCTGAAACACAGAAGCGCATCATGCGAAACATTCTCGGCAAAAAAGACGGCGATATTTTTCTCGTGACCACATCGCGATTGACACACAAAAACGCCATTGACGATATTATTTCTGCTCTTCCGTTGCTCGCGCAAAAGATTTCACTGCTCGTTATCGGGCGAGGAGAGGAAGGACAAAAATTGCAGGAGCTGGCGAACAAACTCGGCGTCTCCAGTCGCGTCAAATTTCTCGGATTTTTATCCTACACCGACATACCGAAATATTTTTCAATCTGTGATATATTTGTACGACCATCGCGTTCCGAGGGCTTTGGCAATTCGTTCATCGAGGCCATGGCAGCCGGATTGCCGGTCGTTGCCACGCCGGTCGGTGGTATTGTCGATTTCCTGGACGACAAAGAAACGGGCGTGTTCTGTGCTCCGGACAATCCGAAAAGCATTGCTCTGGCAGTGGAGCTTTTGCTCGAGGACACGGCGCTTGTGACGCGTATTACTACCCAAGCAAAAACCCGCGTCATCGAACGCTACGGTTGGGACTGCGTGGCGCGACAGATGAAAGACGTGTTTGATACAATACATTCATGAAAATCACAATCGCTGCAAACATATATCCGCCCGAAATCGGGGGACCGGCCGAGTATTCGCGACAGCTCTTTGAAACATTTTTGGTTCAAGGGCATGAAACCACAGTAGTGACATACGGCTCACTCAAAAAATTTTCGACCGGTGTTCGGCATGCTCTCTATTTTTTCAAATTGTGTTTTGATTCATACGGTGCCGACTATATTATCGCCATGGATACATACAGCGTCGGACTACCCGCGGTTCTGTTCGCAAAAATATTCGGCAAAAAAATTGTCGTGCGCGTCGGCGGAGATTTTTTGTGGGAAACGTGGACGGAACGAACGGGTAAGCCAGTGTTGCTTTCAGAATTTTATACGGTCAAACAAAAACTTTCCTTTAAAGAAAAAATAATTTTTCGACTTAGTCGATTTACCCTGCGCACGGTCGACATGGTGGTTTTCAGCACCGAATGGCAAAGGAACATCGTGATGAAACCGTATCGACTGAAAAAAGAAAAAACATGCGTCGTGGAAAATTTTTATTCGCCGGTCGAGGCACTGTCAATTCAGCCCGCGGAATCTTTTTCGGAGAAAATATTTTTGTCGCCGTCACGCGACAGGTTTATAAAAAACAAAAAAACGCTCGAGATGGTGTTTAAACATGTCTCGGCAAAATACTCTCATGTTATGCTCGACACGAGTATTGTATCGCGTGAAATGTTGCGCGAAAAAATAGCAAAAAGTTATGCAATCATCGTGTCGTCGATTTCCGAAGTTAGCCCGAACCTCGTGCTCGACGGCCTGGCGTACGGCGTGCCGGGAGTCGTGACGCGTGACACCGGCATCGCAGATAGAATCAAAGACATGGTCGTGTTTGTCGACCCGCTTTCGCACGATGACATCGCACGCGGTGTCGAATCCCTCCTCGACCCAGCTGTGTACGACGCGTGCGTACAGGCAATCATGTCACACACATTCACGCATTCGTGGAACGAAATAGCGCAGGAATTTATCGACCTCTATGAAAAATTTTGAATTAAAAAATCTCGTCTCGTGTCGCACCCTTTCCGGAGACTCGAGTGGTGAGAAGCTATGTTATAGCTTCGCAAGAGAAAATAACGACGCAGGCGTGCGTGGCACACGCCGAGGAGATTATTTTCTTGAGGTTCGAGAGTGAGGAAATTTTTCACCAGAAAAATATTCCGTGCTCCGGAAAGGGTGTGACCGAGTAAGAGATTTTTAAATTTTTTCATTTTTCAAAACCATTTATGAAAGTCATAACAATCGGCTCGGATACAAAATTATTTGAAACCGACAGTGTCGTACAGAAACGCCAAGTCGAGTACGCCTCGCGCATGGAGGAGTTGCACATCGTCGTCTTCACCACCGGCAAAAAATTCTACGCTCACCGCGTCGGCAACCTTTTCGTTTACCCGACACACTCGAAAAGCAGATACCGCTACGTATTCGACGCATATCGTATCGGTAGAAAAATAATCGCAGACAACGGATTCGCTCGGGGAAAAAGCGTCGTCTCCGGACAAGACACGGCCGAATCGGGGCTCGTGGCGTACTTTCTATCACGACGATTCAAATTTCCGCTCCAGTTGCAAATGCACACCGATGTCTTCAGTCAGTTTTTCGGCAACACATTTCTAAATCGCGTACGTCGGCTTTTGGCGAGATATCTTATCCCGCGTGCCACCGGAGTGCGAGTGGTCAGTCAGAGCATTGTCACGTCGCTCCATCACCATTTTCCGCACATGGACACACGCATTTCCGTCCTACCGATTTATGTCGATATTCCCGGTATTGAGACGTTCACGCCAAAAAAAGATATCAAAAAAGATTTTCCGCAATTCAACTTTGTTTTGTTTATGGCAAGCCGACTGACAAAGGAAAAAAACATTGACACCGCTATTCGTGCGCTCGCCGACATCGTCAAAAGATTTCCGCACGTCGGTTTGGTTATCGCAGGCACCGGACCGGAGAAACAGCATTTGCATGCGCTCGCTCACACACTCGATGTGTCTCGCAATGTCGTCTTCATCGGTTGGCAAGACGACCTCATTTCATATTACAAAACGGCAAATGTGTATCTTTTGACTTCTCTATACGAGGGGTATGGAATGTCTCTCGTCGAGGCGGCTGCGTCCGGTTGTCCAACAGTGACCACGCGTGTCGGTGTGGCCGTCGACTTGTTTGAAAACGGCGTCAATGCATGTCTCTGCACGGTCGGCGATCAGAAGTGTTTCACTTCCGAAGTGTTGCGTCTCATTGGCGACAATGCTCTGCGTGAGTTGTTTAAAGTTGGTATTCAAGCTAGTATTCAGAAGTTGATTATTCCTCGAGAAAAATACGTTGCCGACTATGTGCGACTTTTGGAAAAACTTTTATAAACATTTTATGATCATGGTTAATAAATATTTTAATTTTTTATCAAGTTATGTTTTTTTTCGATATGTCGTGTCGGGCGGGACGAGCGCTTTTGTCGACTTGTCCGTTTTGTTCGTCTTGAACTCGCTCGTGCATGTGCAGTATCTCGTGGCGGCGATCATCGCATTTATCCTGGCGTTTGGTGTCAGTTTCACTCTTCATAAGTTTTGGACATTCCGAACGCATATCGTGCACGATACCCGCAAACAAGTATTTGTGTATCTCGCAGTTTCACTTTTTGGATTGTTATTGAACACCGGACTAATGTATATTTTTGTCAGCCATTTGCACATGGCCGTGCTTCTGTCACAAGTGTTTGTTGGACTCATGGTCGCGTGTTGCACATTTTTTCTCTCGCGAAATCTAGTCTTCAAATGGCACCTCAACGTACCATAACGCATATGAAACTGCTCGTCTTTACACAAAAAGTTGACGCGAATGATCCCGTGCTCGGTTTTTTTCACGGCTGGCTCTCGGCGTTTGCCTTACGCGCCGAGTCGGTCACCGTGGTGTGCCTCGAGGAAGGGGAATACAGTCTGCCGAAAAACGTGCTTGTGTATTCGCTTGGAAAAAATAAAACAAAAAATGTCAGTCGAATGCAGTACATTAAAAATTTTTACAGCATTCTCCGACAAATTTCCGGCACATATGACACGGTGTTTGTGCATATGAACCAGGAGTATGTGTTGCTCGGCGGTTTGTATTGGAAGTGGAAAAAAACCCCCGTGCTTTTTTGGCGCAATCATCGATACGGCAACATCCTGACGCGTATCGCCGTCGCGTTGTCCACAAAAGTTTTTTGCACGTCGCCCGAATCGTACACCGCGCAGTTTGCAAACACACGGCTCATGCCTGCCGGTATTGATACGCACCTTTTTGCGCCGGTTGCTGGTGTCGTGCGCAAAGAAAATTCTGTTTGTGTTGTCGGTCGCGTAGCACCGGTCAAGCGTATCGAGCTCGCGCTTGACGTTGTGAAATCTTTCGTTGAGTCGGGAGAGCCGATTTCCCTGACCATTGTCGGTGAGGCTTTGGAAAAAGATATTTCGTATTATGACAGTTTGGTGCGATATGTCTCGGCGCACAATTTGTCGGAGCATGTCAGTTTTCGCGGAGCGGTCGCACCGGAGGGGCTCCCGAGCGTGTATAGCCAATTCCACATTTGTCTCAACATGACCGAGTCTGGCTCCTTCGACAAAACCATCGTCGAGTCAGCGGCGTGCGGTGCGGTGCCGATCGTGACGAATCGTTCGCTCTCGGGTATCCTGCCCGCCGAATGCATGGCACAGCCAGACGTGCCGTCAATCGTTCAGGCCATTACTCAGGCTTTCGACCCACGCGTGCAGAATGACGTGGCGCCAAAATTGGCTGATTTTGTGGAGTCGCAGAGCTTGTCGGCGCTTTTGGAAAAATTATTTTCTTAGTTCGAAATATGATATAGTGTCTCTATATGCACGCCGTCATGTCATCTTCTTGTGTCAGAAAATCCACCCTGCGTTCACGAGTAAAGACTTTGTTGATTTTTTTGTACCAGAAAGTTCTGCTTGGCAAGCCCGCGTCGATACTGATGTATCACTCCGTGTCTCGCTCCGAACATTTCTTTACCGTCACACCGGAAGACTTCGCCGAACAAATGAAGTACTTACATGACCAAAACTATTCGGTCGTCAGTTTCCGCGATCTGCTTTTTCTCGTCACGCACAAAAAACCAATTCCGCAAAAAACGGTCGTGCTGACCTTTGATGACGGGTATGCCGACAATTACACCGAAGTCTTTCCGATTATAAAAAAATATAATTTTCCGATTACCATTTTCTTGACCACCGGTTTTGTTGGTCAGTCGAGAGTGTTGCGAACCGGGGAAAGCATGCCAATATTGTCTCTTGCACAGATTCACGAAATGTACGAGAGTGGTCTGGTTTCTTTTGAAGCACATGGCCACACTCATCACAAGTTGGTGCATCTTGATGTTGCTGCAATGACGGAGGAAATAACAGATTCAAAAAAATACATCGAAGAAACGCTTGGCTGGCCGACTTCCGTCTATGCGTACACCGCCGGCAGGTACGACGAAAAAGTGTTGTCGGTCATCGCGCCGATATTTCCCTACGTCGTTTCCGTTCATGCCGGTTTCTGTGGAGTGCGAGATTTCGTTACGCATCCGCTCACATTACCGAGACAGTCGGTGGATTCGACGACCAGTTTGTCGCAGTTTACATTAAAAATATGAAGCATGTTATTCTCATTCCGACGTACAACGAGTCGGAAAACATAGAAAAAATAATTTCTGTCATCGCGCAAACGGTGCCGGAAGTTTTTGTCACAGTTATCGATGACAATTCTCCGGACGGTACGGGTGCCATCGCGTCACGTTTGGCGATTACATATCCGTGTGTCTCGCTTCTATCTCGTCAGAAAAAAGAAGGTCTGGGTAAGGCGTATGCTCACGGGTTTCGGGAAGTGTTGTGTGACGAGACAGCCACACATGTCATCATGATGGACGCCGATATGTCGCATGACCCGAAATATTTGAAGGAGATGATTGAACAGAGTAAACGATACGACATGGTTATCGGTTCTCGATATGTGTCCGGTGGCAAAACGGTCGGATGGGAAACGTGGCGCAGAGCTTTGTCGTATTTTGGCAATGTGTACGCTCGCGTCATTACCGGCGTTCCCATTCACGATTTGACCGGCGGGTTCAACTGCATTTCTTTGTCGAAGTTGCGAACGGTTGACCGGAACGCGATTGATGCGTCCGGCTACGCTTTTCAAATCGAGTTGAAATATCTGCTGTACTCACACGGCGCAACAATTAAGGAAATTCCCATTACCTTTGCCAATCGTGCGGAAGGTGAGTCGAAAATATCAAACCATATTGTGGGTGAGGGGATAGTGGCACCGTGGAAAATGGTGTGGAGACGTCGAGCTCGTGATCAAAAAACATGATTGAAAAAATAAATAACATTGTGAGGTTACATTACCGCATCATACTGGTCGCGCTGTTTGTGGGTGTGATTTCTTCCGTACCGCAATACGTCGCGCAACGCACACAGCCGGGTTTCAACGGTGTGTATGTCGGTGTTGCCGACGATATGAGTTTTTATCAAACTCGCGCGCAGGAGGTTATCGACGGTCATCCGTTTTTGACCAACCCGTATCTTGCCGAACACAAAAGCGGCGCGCCGATGCAGTTCTGGATTCCGGACGCCATTTTAGCCCTCCCGCTCGCGCTTTTTTACGTTCCGACACCGGTCGGTTTCATGGCATGGACATTCTTTTTGACGGCGATATTGATACTAATTTCATATTCGATTTTGCTTGTGTTGACTCGGTCGCGGGAGTGGAGTTTTCTCGGAGCGACACTTGTACATCTCGGTTTGTTTGGCAATCAATTTTTGCGCTTGCCTCCGCCCGGGCTGACATTTATATTTTGGTTACTCGCGCTTCTGACCATGCTTTTGTGTGTTGAAAAATTCACTTTGACTCGCGCATGTCTTTCGGCCTTTTTCTTTGGCATGTTGTTCAACATCTATCCGTTTTATTGGACGTACTACGTTATTTTTTATGGTCTGTTCATCGCGTTTTGTTTTGTACTCAATTTTTTTGCACACAAAAACGATTTTCCGTACATGCGATATGTGTGGATGTGTCTTGGCGGTTTGATTGTGGCAATTCCATTTTTCATTTCCACCTTTGTCAGTTTGCGGATGCCGTACTACGCCGAATCTGCTCGACGACTCGGCATGATTGCTACACATTTTCCGTCCGGGCTCGATAGCGTGGCGCTTGTCGGCGCGGTCGTGGCACTTTTTATTTTTGCACGGTATAAAAAAATAATTACGCTGACTCCCACCGTCGTTCTTCTTTTTTCTGGGGTGCTTGCAGGAGCTGTTGCGGTTAACCAACACCTTATCACTGGAAAAAATGTCGAGTTTTCTAGCCATTATTTACTTGGCAACCAGTTCGCATGCTTTTTTGCAATTATGTATATTTTCTGCCTCTGGCTTGTGGGTCAATCGGAGAAAATTAAAAAAATATGTTTCGTGTCCGCATGCACTTTAGTTTTTGTAGCAAGTATTTTTGGAACGTACACTATCGTCCAACCGCAAGTGACGTACGGTGCAGGTTTTTTCTATGCTCAAAAGTACACGCCGATTTTTGAATGGTTGCATGCGCACGCCAAGCCCGATCAGGTGGTATTTGCTAATGACGACATGAGCGGTTTCATTCCGATATACACGTCACAAAACGTGTACTATTCTCCGTACGCCATTTTGTTTTTCTTGACGGACAAAGAGGCCGAAGATCGTTTCATCATCAATCATTATTTCGATACGTTCACCGCG
Organism: uncultured bacterium; assembly: GCA_903918125.1. Next base: position 16,936 of record CAIXDB010000077.1, read on the forward strand.
AGCTATGTGTTGAAAAATCAGCGCATGATTTTTGGCGGATATTATATAAACGAATACGGACACAACTTGAGCAAAAACAAAATTCTCAACGTGCTCAGGTTGCCACAGGTGTCGTACATACTCGTGCCGGCGCCGGTGTTGCAGTCGGTTGTCGATCGCGCGAAAATCATACAGTCGGAAAGTTTCGACACAGCTCTGCACACGTACCAGGCAGACTATGTCGTATGGGATACGGTCAAAAATCCGGACTGGAAGCTTGATCGATTCTCATCTCTGACACCGGTGTATTCGGCAAACGGTATTATTGTGTACACGGTAGGAAAATAATTACATTATTATGAACATTTTTTACATCGCCAACGCTCGCATTCCGACAGACAAAGCTCACGGCAGGCAGATTGTGAATATGTGTCACGCTTTTGCCGAGAGTGGCAACGACGTGCGTTTGATTGTGCCGGAACGTGCGAATGAAATCAGACAGGACGCCTTTCAATTCTATTCCGTTTCAAAAAATTTTGACATCAAATATGTTCACGGTTTTGATTTTTTGCGATTGGAAAAAGTTTTCGGCGGACTCTCTTTTTATTTTCAGACAGTTTCTTTTTTGATAAAACTTTTCTTTTTATCTGTGCCGAAACAGGCGCTTGTATACACGAGGAATCCGGAAGTGGCCTGGCTTTTTGGCGCACGTGGATACAAGGTCGCGTATGAATGTCACGATTGGTTTAAAAAACACAAGTTAATTGCTCTGTTCTTTTTGAAACGCGTGCACACTGTTGTCACGACCAATACGTACATCAAAGAAGAATTTGTAAAAGAAGGATTTGTCGCTGGGAGAATTTTTGTCGCGCCGAACGGGGTTGACTTGCAGGTGTTTGACCTCGACGTGACAAAAGAAGAAGCTGTTGACAAATTGTCGGTTGACGATGAATTGAAAAACATGATGCGAGAGAAAAAAGTCTTGCTCTACACCGGAAGTTTTACCACGATGAGGGTGGAAAAGGGCATTGCCGATATTTTCCTTGCTCTTCGACAGATGCATCGAGATGATGTGTTGTTTGTCGCGGTTGGCGGTTCACCAGACGATGTCGAGTTTTACAAAATACTCGCACACAAAGAAGGCGTGGAAAAAATGGTCTGCGTGCTCGGCAGGACTGCACAGTCACAGCTCGCATTGTTTCAGAAGGCAAGTGATGTGTTGCTCATGCCTTTTCCGCGTCTCGCGCATTATGAGTATCACATGGCACCCTTGAAAATGTTTGAGTACATGGCGTCCGGTCGGCCGATTATCGCATCGTATCTGCCGAGTATCACGCAAATTTTGAATGAGAAAAATTGCTTATTGTGCGAGCCTGGGAATCCCGTTGATTTGACAAGCAAAATCGCATTTCTTTTAGGAAACAAAACCGTCGGCGACGCTCTCGCTCTACAGGCGTATCGCGATGTCCAGAAGTATACGTGGCAAAACCGAGCTCGCGCGATACTCGACTACATTACAAGTTCGCTAGAAAAGACATCTGCATAATAATTTTAAATTTTTGACCGGATGTTTTGAAAGAATGGTTTTGAAAAAAGGTGAGCGTGTAAAATATGCATACACCTTGAATCCGTATGTGGTGTTCGCGTAACAAACCGACACGAACCGCAGCGCCAAAATTTCATACAAAGCCGAGTCGTTAAAATATGGCATTTTTTTATTTTGTTTATATATGGTCATGAGCCATGATGAATATGTTTGCAGATATGCGTCTACGGTCATGTCCTCCGGTTTGTGTTGAGAGCGGTGAAAATGCAATTCGTCGTCTGTCACCGTCATGCCGATGTTGTGAAATATGTTTCGTATGACGGTATTTCCATGCACGGTTTGTGTGTCATGTTGAGTCAGTGAGATATTTTCTCCGTGCCTTCTGTATAAAAGGAAAACTTTTTCCAAGTTGGCAAATTTTGTGACAGTAACCATGCGAAACCACAGTTCGCGATCCTCCGCATGAGAAAAATTTTTATCGTAAAAAAGATGATGTGTGTCGAGAACACTTTTTCTCATCATGACAGTCGGGTGGACAAAAGCCGATTCCCACAGCATCGACGCTTGTATGTTGTCGTGCTCAGTTTGTTTTTGTATGACAAATGTCCGTGGGGTGCCGATCACTCGCCCTGTTATCAGGTGCATAAGATTTGGGAATGTCCGGAGATTGTGGTTTTGGAGCGGTCTTGGGCAATGAGGATTTAGTCATTTCAGGCAACAAGATCTTTGCCACCGTATATAAAG
>CAIXDB010000078.1 GCA_903918125.1 uncultured bacterium
CTCAAGAAGGGAATCAAAGACACTATTGTATATGACGAGGCGGCGGTGAGGGAGCGGTTTGGATTCGGACCGGAATTTTTGCCCGACTACAAAGGTTTGCGGGGTGACCCGTCGGACAACATCATCGGCATCAAAGGCATCGGTGAAAAAAGTGCGGAAGAACTCATTTCGCAGTTTGGAAGTATCGAAGATATGTACAAAAAACTGAAAAAAGATGAGAAAAGTTTTGAAAAGGCGGGAATTAAAAAACGCGTGATTGAACTCCTGAAAGAAGGCGAAGAGGAGGCACTGTTTAGTAAAATGCTCGCGACTATACGACGAGATGCACCGATATATTTTGTGTTGCCGGAAAAAGTCTGGCGTGAGGATATTGATATGAAAAAAGTGCAGGAGCTTTTTGCGCAGTTTGAGTTCCGCACGCTCGGTGTGAAATTTGCCGAGGCGTTGTCGCTTGAATTGCCGGCAAGTGGCGTGACGGGGAATGAAAGCGAGGCGGATATTGCCGAAGTCGGGCTGATGTTGTGGGTGGTGGATTCAAACAAAACAGAAGCGACAATCGACGAAATTCTCTCATATACTCACACGCAGTCACTCGCCGATGCGCGTGTGGCGTTGCGGAAAATAATCACGGACCAAGGACTTGAGTTTGTGTGGGAGAAAATAGAGAAACCGCTTATGCCGATTTGTGCCGAGATGAAACGTGTCGGTATCGCGGTGGACGTGGCGCGGTTGCAGGAGCTGTCAAAAAAATATCACACCGAACTCGACTCGCTCGAGAAACAGATTTGGAAATTGGCAGGCACGGAGTTCAACATCGCCTCGCCGAAACAGCTCGGCGAAGTGCTGTTTACAAAAATGGGATTGAAACCGAAAAATCAAAAGAAAACTGCGAGCGGAGGGTTTTCGACAAAAGAATCCGAACTTGAAAAATTGCGCGAGGAAAGTCCAATCGCCGGATTGGTCCTCGACTATCGCGAACTGGCGAAACTTCTTGGCACGTACATCGACACCATACCGACGCAGGTCGACGAGCACGGGCGACTGCACGCGGATTTCTTGCAAGCGGGTGCGGTGACTGGACGCATGGCGAGTGCCAATCCGAACTTGCAAAACATTCCGAACAAAACCGACCTCGGGCGCGAGATTCGCAAGTCGTTCGTGGCGGAAAAAGGTTTCAAGCTTGTCTCGTTTGATTATTCACAAATCGAAATTCGCATCGCAGCATTTTTGTCGGGCGATGAAAAGCTCATCGACATTTTCAAAACCGGACAGGATGTACACACGTCTGTAGCGAGTGAGGTGTTCGCTGTCGCGCCTGCCGAAGTTACAAAAGAAATGCGACGTCGAGCGAAGGTGATAAACTTCGGAGTGATGTACGGTATGGGCGTGCTCGCACTGAAGAGTAATCTTGGCGGAACAAAAGAAGAGGCACAGGATTTTCTGGATAAATATTTTCAAAAATTCTCCGGTCTTGCCGAGTATCTAGAAAAAGTGAAACGCGAAACAGCGCAAAAAGGCTACACAGAGACGTTTTTTGGACGTCGCAGATATTTTCCGGACATTCGATCGAAGTTGCCGTTCATGCGCGCTTCCGCGGAGCGCATGGCCATCAACGCGCCGATTCAGGGAACCGAAGCGGATATTATTAAGCTTGCCATGATTGAAATCGACGCTTTTTTGAAACAGAAGAAAGTCGACGGTGACGTACGACTGCTTTTGCAAGTGCACGATGAATTGGTGTACGAAATAAAAAACAACTTGGTCGACACGTACGCGCCGGAAATTCAACGTATCATGCAAAACACTATTGATCCGAAAAAAACGTCTGGTGTGGTCTGTGTCGCGCACGCGTCGGTCGGTGACAACTGGGGCGAGACCACGGAAATTTTGTAAAAAAGGATGGGCATCATCCTCGCGAGGATGATGCCCATCCTTACCACTCACATGCTTTACTTTTTACACGGTACAGACACTCACAAATCTCGGGCGAAACTGCACGAGCTTTTGGCGACGCTTGCGAAAAAACGACCGGACTCAGAAGTGTTCAAACTGACATCGGAAAATTGGAGCGGAACGCAGTTTGAGGAACTTCTTGTGTCGCAAGGATTGTTCGACAAGAAATATATCGTGGTGCTCGACAACGTGTTCGAAAAAAAAGACGTCAAAGATTTTGTGTTGGACAGAATCGACGCGACAAAAGACTCCGAGCACGTGTTTTTGATACTCGAAACAAAAGTTGATGCGGTCACTTTGAAAAAAATGGAAAAAGTGGCCACGAAGGTGCAGGAGTTTGCTAAATCGGAACAAAAAATAGAAAAATTTAATATTTTCAGCATTAGCGACTCTCTCGTGCGGAAGGACAAGAAAAAATTGTGGGTGACGTATATCGACTTGCTCGGTCGGGGAGCGGTAGCCGAAGAAATTCACGGTGTGCTTTTCTGGCAGGTTAAAAATATGTTGCTCGCCAGTCGCGCCGACAGTCAGAAGGACACCGGACTCTCGCCGTTCGTCTACAAAAACGCTCTGACCGGTACGCGGAATTTCACCGCACCGGAACTAGAAAAATTTTCCTCGCAACTTGTCGACATGACTCACCGCGTCCGCACGGGCGACGGGGAGCTTGAAGTCATGCTCGAGAAGTGGATACTGACGATGTGACATTCAGTTTTCGATTACATTAAAAACCTACTTCGTTCCGCTATACAACAACCGCAGTTTTGCCAGTCCACGGTGTATCTGCACAGCGAGCGTGTTTTTCGATTGTCCGGTCAAGAGCGACATTTCGTGCAAACTCAAATCTTGGGCAAACCGCATGCGCATCACTTTTTGATATTTGAGCGGGAGATGTTTGATGAGCAGGAGTGCGGTTTTGCCGTCGAGTACGTTCATAGTACGTTCCGTATCGGTGTTTGTCGGTTCAAACCCATTTTCGAGCATCATGTCGAGCGAGACCGTTTTTTGTTTGCGATATTCGTCGATGATGAGGTTGTTCAAAATGTGATACAGAAACGCTTTCATCATGTCGATTTTTCCGCCTTTGACCAAATATTGCCACGTCTTAATGAACGTGTCCTGCACCAAATCCTCCGACAGAATGCGATTATGTATTTTGAAAAACGAGTGCTTGTTGAGCCCCGTGCTGAAATCATGATGCGCCGCGGTCATTTGTACGGTTCGCTCTATTTCTTCGTGTAGTGTCATATATGTATGTGAAGCCGTACACTGTAATGAACTATTACAGCTGGGCAAAAGAGAGTTGCTGAGTAAGTATACAGTATAGCACACTTTTCGACGTTTATTCTTGCAATGTTTTTTAGGCACGCTCGTCTGTAGACGTATGAATAAAAAAACACAAAACACCGGCGTTGATTCGAGTCACGGAATCGATTTCGCCGAACGCCTCTGGGCGGAAAGTTGGACATACATAAAAACGGTGGTGGATACGGTGCGTGAGCCGTTTCTGATTTTGAATAAAGATTTGTGTGTCATGGCAGCGAACGATTCTTTCTACCGCACATTTCAGGTTGAAGAAAAAGACACCGAGAACAAGTTTGTGTACGAGCTCGGAAACGGACAGTGGGACATTCCGCAACTCCGGAAACTACTTGAAGACATTCTTCCGAAGAACACTTTTTTCAAAGGGTTCGAGATCACGCACGACTTTCCGCTCATTGGGCGCAAGGTGATGATACTGAACGCGCGACAGATTTTCCGCGTCGGCAAAGGATCAACTATGTTTCCGCCGATAATTTTGCTCGCGATGGAAGACGTGACCGAAATGATGGGAGTGGCCGAAATGCTCGCCGCGCACACGAACCAGTTCGAGTTGAAAATTGCAGAGAAAACCGAACGCATGGAAACGCACATTCACGAGCTTGAAAAACAGCTGAAAGATTTGCAAAAGAAAAATTCGGCGTGATGTTGATGTCATAATTTGTCATACAAATCGTCTCGCGACGGCTTCATTGTATGCAGGGTCGATCCATATCAAAACAATAACAACTAAATTATATGACTAAAACTTTTTCAAATTTATCAAATCGATTTTTGACGCAAGCCGGAATATTGGCATTGGCGGTCGTGTTCTTCGCATTGCCGGCGATTTCTCACGCCGACACACTGACGCGTCACTTGTATCTCGGCATGTCGGGAAGCGATGTGTCATCACTCCAGACATTTCTCGGAACGGATGCAACAATTTATCCGCAGGACTTGGTGACGGGATATTTCGGAACATTGACACAGTCTGCCGTGTCGAACTTTCAATCCAGAAACGGCATTGAAACGACCGGCGGTGTCGGACCGATTACGTTCGCGGCACTCAACGTGCAGATGAACAACGGTCGCTTGAATGGTAACTCGGTCGGGTCCGTTATCGGTTCGCTCAACACGAGTGTGACCGGTACGACTTTCACAGTGAGTTGGTTCACGAGCGTTAACACCTCTGCCATCTTGTACTACAGCGCGTATCCGATTCCGATGACGGAAGCGACTGCCGGGTCTGCGGTGACCATTGGCGGAAACAGTTTGCTCGTCAGCACCGCTCTGCAATCTTCGCACACGGCGACACTGCAAGGACTCCAGCCGAACACGACATACTACTATGTAGTCTATGTTCGCGACGGTGCCGGCAATGAAAATATCACGTGGCCTGCAACGTTTGTGACAACAAACTAAATTCACACAGTGAATTCAAAAAACACTACGCATTCGTGCACGGTGTTTTTTTGCGAAAAAGTACGGTTGCTTTTTCGTGTTTATATTGCTATATTTTCATGTGCGCAACAAATATGCGTCCATAGCTCAGCTGGTAGAGCAGGTCCCTTTTAAGGACAAGGTCGTTGGTTCGATCCCAACTGGACGCACAACGTCATATTTTGAAATAAATTATGGACCCCAATCCTCTCAACGCAGTAACGATTCCGAGCGTGTGGCACGATGAAGTGACCGATGCGAAAAAGTATTGGTATGTGTGCATCATGCTCGTCGCACTGTGTGTAGTTTTCTATGTCTGGCTTGCGCCCATGGCTTCCGAGGACCCGTGGATTTTTTACATCCCGATTGTCGCAGTAGTCGCGTGTTTTTATTACCTCTCTCGCATGGCGCGCGGGCAGTTTATGAAACAAGTCGGCACGGCTCTTGGCTATACATACGACGAGCAGGCTCCAATACAAAGTGTCAACGGAAGTTTGTTTTCCTTTGGACACAGTCAGTCGCTCAGTTTTGTGTTGTCCGGAGAATACAGCGGTCTTCCTGTGCGCATTTACTATTATTCGACGACGGTGGGAAGTGGAAAAAATTCGCACACGTACACATTTACTGTTTTTGAAGCGACGTATCCGTACAGAATGCCGCATATTATTTTGTGCAAAAAAGAAGGTTTTTTGACGTCGCTTACCGAAGAGAATTACCACTCGTTTCCGGGCGGGGAAATGACGACGCTCGAAGGCAACTTCTCAAAATATTTTTCGCTGTGCGGAGAAAAAGGTTTGGAGACCGAAACATACGAGATTTTCACTCCGGATGTTATGCAAACCATTCTCGACAAAACACCAAAAGTGAATTTTGAATTATGTGAAAATAAATTTTATGTCTACACACCGAATGCGGTTTCAAAAAAAGAAGATATGGTTTCACTCTACGACGGAGCGATAACATTGTTGCGCAGTCTCTCCACGCATTTTGCGGAAGTGAGCGCACATGCAGATGAAATGACGAAGGAACATGGCGACTAGCGTCATTGATGATTATAGCGGCAAGTCGAGTGCGAAGAATCCCGCGCCGGTGAAGAGGAGAGAAATAAGAACGATGACGCAGAGCAAATACAAAAGTTTTTTCTCAAGCGAAACGATACCCACGCTGGATTTTTTATCCACCCACACGTCGCAGACGAGAATAACACAGCCGAGAAGTGCCACGATTTGCGTGTAGAAACCGATGCCGACGAACACACCGACGACGAGATAAATGACCGACGTCCATTTGTACGCCTTGAACCATCGCTGTCTGCCGAGATAGATGAGGAAGAGCGCCACGAACCATCGCAGAAGTGTCGGTCCGATAAGTCCGTACGAGAGAAGCGAGGGAAATGTTGAAAGCGGATGAAATATGGATTGCATGTGCATAGTGTACGCGAATTCCCAAAACCGCGCAATGTGGTATAGTCTCGCTATGAAAACTGTGGACAAAAAAGTCGCCGATAAAAAAGAAAACCGAAGAGAAATCACGGTGCTTCTGCAGGACATTCGCAGTACGCACAATGTCGGCTCGATGTTTCGCACGGCGGATGCGGCGGGCGTGACTAGGATGTTTCTCTCCGGCTACACACCGGCGCCAGTCGATCGCTTCGGGCGACCGCGGAAAGATATCGCCAAAGTGGCGCTCGGTGCGGAGAAAAGTGTTGCGTGGGAATATGTTGGCGCGGAGATTGGCGATGTGGAAAAACTTTTGAAAAAACTTTCCCGTCAAAAATTTCACATCATCGCGCTCGAGCAAGCAAAAAATTCGGTGGATTATAAAAAAGTGAAAATTGCAAAAAATCAAAAGGTTGTGTTTATCGTGGGGCAAGAAGTGGAGGGGATTGATCCGGCACTTTTGAAACTCTGCGACGTGGTTGCTGAAATTCCAATGCTCGGCGAGAAAGAATCTCTCAACGTCTCGGTCGCATTTGGCGTCGGGCTATTTCGGATATTAGGAGTGTGATTTTGAAATCTCGTTGAGCGTCACACGGATTTCGGAGACTCCCGGAGCGCGACGGCGCGAGAGTGAGCGAAATTTCTCTCGGGAAATTTACGCGTGCTCCGAAAGACGTGTGACCGAGAAAGAGATTTCAAAATCACACACCATTAGTATTTCAGCTCGCTGACCACCTTCCCGTTCGTGTCGAGGAGCACAATATCCTCGCGCTCGTATCCCCACAACGGTGCGCTTCGAGCGAGGTAGACGTACCAAGTGTGACCGTAGAAATCCGTGTCGGGTTTGTGAATGTTGACGCAGTTGTTGTAGCCGAGCGTGTTGGTGATGAAATTCTTGCATTCTCCGCTCAATGTCAGTGGCACGTTCGTCGGCACTTGGCAGGCGGGCAGGGAGTTGATGTAATCAAAACACGTATTGTTGCCGACGTTCACGGGAATGGACGACAAGTTTTCACTGCTTGGTGACGGGCAGTTGTAGCTCGAGAGGTACGGCGTGTACGTTTGATATTGCGACATGTAGCCGGAACATTTGTTCACTTTGAAACTGTAGCCGTTCGGCGAGACGCCGGTGATGAGATATGCCGTGTCGCCCGGATTCAGAAAAATAGGTTGCGTGCCGTTTAGCTGGTCGGGGAAGAGCAGGTATACACCGTCCGGAATGCTCGTGCCGTTGCCACTGCTCAAACTTTTGACCGTCCATCCGGTGATATCGACGGATGTCGTGGCGGAGCTGTTTTCGTACACGGACACATATTCGCTCGAGGCGTTTTGCGACTCGGCGACCCACTGGATTGTGACGGTGCCGTAGTACGGCGAATGTGTTTCGTTGATGCGCTCTTGTTGCAGTTCCTGCTGCAGTTGCGTCAACTTGTTCTGGTCGCTCGTGATTTGTTGTGCGATGCTCGACGTGCCGGTGCCTTGCGATAGTGTCATGGGTGTTGAGGATGCGGTGAGAGGCAAGAGGCGGAAATTTTTGGCACCGCCGAAAGCCACTATCGCAATGATAGCAATGATGCCTGCAATCCAGAGCGAGTCGCCGGAATTCATGAATATAGTATAGTATAAACTTGCAAAATAGCACACAAGCTTTCCGTCAATTTTGGAAGTTTATTTCTGATGCACTGAACAAAAATGTGCGCTGCGACCGCCGATTACTTTTCGGAGGATGATGCCGGGGCATCCGCGACGTAGACACGGTTTGCCGGTTCGGCGATACGCTTTGTGCGAGTTCTGATACCCGCCACGCTCGCCGTGAATGTTGCGATAGTCGGACATCGAGTCACCGCCAAGCTCGATGCCGGACGCCAGAACTTTTTTCATTGCCAGGAATATTTTTTTCATTTCCGCGGGCGAAATTTTTTCGACGCGACGCTCCGGATGCACACCCGCTTCCCACAAAATTTCGTCGGAATAAATGTTGCCGATACCCGCTACGACCGACTGATCCATAAGAACCGTTTTGATTTTGCCCTTCGGTTTGGTCGAAAGTCGTTTGGTGAAATTTTCGAATGTGAGATTGTCGAGCGGTTCCGGCCCGAGTCCCGCGAGGTCGGCGACGTTTCTGCGCGTGGCCGTTTCAAACAGAAACACTTTTGCAAACTTGCGCATGTCGGAAAAAGCGAGCGACTTGCCGTTCGAGAGCGAAAACACGAGATGAATAAATTGATTGAAC
>CAIXDB010000079.1 GCA_903918125.1 uncultured bacterium
ATCAAAACGAATCTTGGCCTTTTTGTTTTCAGCAATTTGCTTTGCTGTCTCCAGGGCCGATGGATCAATGCTTATTGAGTGGCTAAAAACGGTTATGGGGCCAATTTCCATGCCAGCCATATCCGCCACAAACTTCTGAATGGCCATGAGACCGTAGAAATTTTCCGGCCAGGCACTCATGGCATTGTGGGTTCGAAACGTTGCGGTAAAAGTCAATTTACCCTCAAAGCGACGAAAATAGGCCGAAACAAAACACGGACACCCTTTTCCTTCCGGCAAATCCCGATTGCCGTCCCACAACGAGATATACTCATGCCGAGAATCCGGATTTTTCCTGAGATGTTCTCCGGTAATTTCCAGAGAATCGACAATCTCGCCATTGTGCCTAAAATAGCCACGCAAACGATTTCCGTATGTGTAAGCCAAATCAGGCGGCCTGTACCGGTCAAGAAGCTTTTTCTGATAATCCTGGAAGTGAGTGAGGCTGAAGCCATATTTGCTCAGGCGATCGTCATTTTCCTCAATAGGATTGTTAACAATCACTTTAACATTTTGCAGCTCCACCCTAACCTCATCTCCGGTACTTTTGGTTATCGTATTGCGATATCCAAAACGGTAAAGCCTAAATATCAATTCCTGCCACGCCTCCATCGGCGTCTCTCGTATCACCGTCTGACCTCGCGGATCAGAAGGAAACCTGACAACAACCGGCTCCGGAACTGGGGGTGGTTCAAAACGTTTTTTTCCATCAAGCTTCATACCAGGAAGTGAGTCAAAAAAACACTTTAGCGACTGGTGGGTTTCAGAGTCTCCGACTTTCTCGCCGTGGATAACGAAGCTTGGCGGACTCACAAAATCCTCCGGCCGCACCTCACCATCAATAATATGATTGGTTCCACGAATACGAAATACTTTTACACCAAGAAACTCCGCTTCTTCCAGACCATTCTGAAAAAAATTAATCAGCCATTCCCGCGAACCGGAAAGATTGGCTCCGAGAATAACAACATGACGGATCTGCGGATTCCACAAAAGGTTCCGCAGCATATGCGGCAAACCGTTGCCGTAGAGATTGGCGATAACCGCGATGCGCGAAGTTTCGGGATCAAGATTTATTCCCGCGTTTTGCAAAACCATACGGACAGAATCAACCTTGGACCACAAGGTCACCACGCCGACATCGCCATACGGATTTACCAAACACATTTTTTCTCTATGATACAGTGGTTCAAATCTCATTTCGTCTCCTTTCAAAGAAAGTTCTGAAGTAGTTATAGCATTTTCAACAAAAAAAGAAAGACCCCTTCCGAAAGGGGCCCAATTTTTATTCCAAACGAAAGATCAATTGATCCGAATTGAATCGATAGTCCGAACGATCGCCAACAACAAAAATTTGTTCGAATATCTCTCGCATGCGGCTTTGGGACAAACTCAATTTTACGACTTCAATCTTTGCCTCATCCAGCAAACTCTTTGACGCGGAATATTCGTCCATCGTCAAAAGTTTGTTGCGCAAGTAATCCTTCCAAACGACTACCTTGACGATTCCGTTTGGAACTATCACACTGCCAGCGCAGTGCGGGCATGGAAAATTTGTTATGTACATTGTGCTTCCATCGGCCGTGGGACCGTAGCGAGAACATTGATTTACCGCATTTTCCTCCGCGTGAACGACATGGCAGAGACCTTTTCTCTGCTCTTTTAAATCTTTATACAACCCTAGTCCTTTTTCAGAATCTTGGTGCGCCAAACTTTGATAAAAA
>CAIXDB010000080.1 GCA_903918125.1 uncultured bacterium
AATAATAAATGGTGGTGGGTTTACCTGCGAAATCGCAAACAACAGCGCGATGGACGTCAATGCTCGCTCACCGCCGGAAAGCATCATAAGACCTTTCACTTTTTTCTTTGGCAAGTTCACTTCGATATCTATGCCATCCTCTGTCGTAGCTTCGCCTAGTGTTAATTCGCCTTCGGCGTTTTCAAAAATATCTTCATCTTTATTTTTTCTTTTTGGTGCGGAAATGACCGAAAGCGATGCTTGTCCACCACCGAACATGAGCGCAAAATATTCTTTGAATTGCGTGTTGATTTTCTCTACACCGGTTTTGAATTCGGTCGAGAGTCGCTCGTCCAAGTCGCGGATGAGGTCGGTCAGCGATGTTGCCGACTGTTCGAGGTCGAGCAATTCCTTCGCCAGGAATGTATCGCGCTCGGTCGCGTCGGTGTATTCTTTCATCACGTCATCTCCTCCGGCACCGCCCATCTCCTCGAGACGAATTTTTATTTTCTCCAGTTGTCGGCGTCGTTCGTCCTGCCCCGCACGCGGTTCGCTGTAATCAAAAGCTAGCTTTTCAAATTGCAACACATACGTGCCGACCGTCATGCCAAGCTCGGTCAACTCGCGTTTGAAATCTTCACTGACCAGTCGCAGGTTCTCCTCATCACTTTCGAGCGAATGCATCCGCGAGCGAATCTCCTGCTCCTCGGCCATGATACGAAACACCGCCTTCTCCGCGTCGCGGTTTGAATCTTTCTCCGCGTCAATATTTTTCTTGAGCGTATCGTACTGTCCGGCAAGTGTGACCTCTTTTTGCTTTACATCGGCAAGCGACTGCTCGATTTTCGCTTTCGATTCTTTCAGTCGCTCGATGTCCGCATGCGCGTCGGCAAGCAGTGACATGTCTATGTTGTCTTTGTGATCGTCGATGAATTGCGTGAACATAAAGACCACGTCGTCGAGCAACTTGAAAATGACCTCCATGTCCCCGCCCGCTTTGGCATTTTTTATTTTTTCTTGAATTTTCCCGGACAGCGCTTCCACCTGCATCAAGGGCACCGTTTTTGTCTCCATGGACGATGCCACTTCCTCCTGTTTTTTGACCATGCGAGTCAATGACGAGAGCTCGCCGTCGAGTCGGCCAAACTCGCGAAACAAATTGTCCTTTTCCTCGCGCACATCGTGCAAATTTTTCTCGAGCGCAATCAACTCGTCCGACGTCGCATCCTTGTGCGCACTTTTCTCGAGCACACCACGCGCGGTGGCAAGTTCTTTTTCCAATTTTTGCAACTCCGTCTCGAGCGGTGCACGCTCACCCGCCAGTTTTGCTTTCATCCGCGTAATGTACTCCTGCTCACGATTGCAATACTCCATCGCCAGTGTTTGCAAATCTTTTTTCAGCTCCACCGCTTTTTCCACTTTTTCCACCTGCTTTTTCAAAAATTTGATGTGCGGCGTAATCTCGCGTCGGAGCGACTCAACCTGCAAAATATTTTCTCGCGTCTTCTCCAATTTCCGCTCGCTTTCCAGCTTTTTGTATTGATATGTTTTGAGTCCAAGCGCGTCCTCGATCATCCCCTTGCGCTCTTTAATCGACGCGTTCAAAATCCTGTCCGCTTCGCCTTGCGAAATAATATGATGTCCCGACGAGCCGATGTGTGCCGACGCGAGCAGTTCCACCACGTCTTTCAATCGCACCTGCGAACCGTTTATCATGTATTCGTTCACGCCGTCGCGATGCACCACGCGCTCAATGGTCACTTCCTGAAAATCCACCGGCAAAAAATGTGTCGAATTGTCGAGAATTATTTTGACGCTTGCCCTGTTCGCTCGCGGAAGTTCCCCCGCACCGTTGAAAATGAGATCCTCGCCTTTTTTTCCGCGCAGCGACTTTATCGACTGCTCACCAAGCACAAACTGAAACGCCTCGGCGATGTTCGACTTGCCCGACCCGTTCGGCCCGACGATTGCCGAAATGGAACTGGAAAACAAAAGCTCGCTTTTCTTGGCGAAACTTTTGAACCCGGAGAGCTCAATGGATTTGAGATACATATATTGTAGTATACCAAAATTTTGACACGAAAAAAGGGCGGCTTATGCCACCCCCTCCGAATAATCCTCGGCTCTGACAAGAACCTCGCGTGTATCTTGCTCGATAAGTTGCGCAGCAAGTTCCCAATGACCTTTTTTCTTTGAGATAATATTGAAATGTTCTGCTTCTATCTGTCTCAGATATTTTCTCATCTCAAAAAGACGTTTGTAGTCATCATCAGACAAACCGGTTTGAACCGATTTGGCTTCAGGTTGAACCAGCTTTATTTCTCCAGTCACGTCATCGGTTGTCAACATAACAAAAATTTCAGTTTGACCCGGCATAATATACCTCTCTGCTCAGATACTATCACATCTCTATCCTAATTCCACCCCCGCACCTCGAGCGCTTTGCGGGCGGCACTCTGCTCTGCATCCTGTTTCGAGAGTCCAGTGCCTTCGGCGACAAGCTCGCGGCCGATGTAGACGCCGACGGTAAACTGTTTGCCGTGGTCGGGACCGACTTCGCGCATTGTTTTGTACGACGGCGTGGTGCTTTCGTATTCCTGCGCTTTTTCCTGGAAGAGCGACTTGGCGTCGATGAAACTTTTTGCCGCGACAATCGAGTCGATGAGTGGTGTGAAGTTGCGTTCGATGAACGCTTTGGCCGGCTCGTAACCCTGGTCGAGATATATCGCGCCGATGATTGCCTCAAGCGCGTTCGCGAGAATGTACTGTCGCGCACGCCCCATGTCCTTGCTCTCACCTTTTGACAGGAGCATGTAGTCGTTCACACCGAGTGTCGTGGCAATCCCCGCGCAGGTGTCTGCGTTCACCAGCGCCGAGCGATACGCAGTCAGCTCGCCTTCCGGTTTTGTCGGATATTTAGCATACAGGAAATCCGTGATGACAAGCTCGAGCACCGCGTCGCCGAGAAATTCGAGGCGCTCATTGTGCGTCAGACCCGAGTTTTTATTTTCGTTTATATACGAACGATGCACAAAGGCCTGCTTGAGCAAATCTTTGTGCGTGAAATTCAGTTTCGCTTTTTTCTCGAACTCTGCAAAATCAATAGTCATAGTGTTACAAATTCAATTCTGGAATTTCGTCGAAATTACAAAATTGAATTAATTACTTTTTCTCCAATAATATGTTGATGGCTTTCGTCACCAATGGCAATATATCATTATAAAAATTTAAGTCAAGGATGTCGCCCATTTTGAACCAGCGCGCGTCGTCGAGACCGCCGGAGTTCACAAGCTTCAAGTCGACGTACGGCGACTCGACGAGATAGTACGTCACGTTCTTTTTGACCTTGCCTTTTTCCGGATGGTATGTCACATATTCGTTCGTGCCGAGCGTCGCTTTTATATCCACGTCGAGCGAAATTTCATCTTTGATGACACGCTTGATTTCCGCTTCCGGGTCTTTGCCTTCAATGTGACCTTTCGACAACGTCCATCGCCCAAACACATCGTGCACCAGTGCCAGGTACACATCCTCGCCGTCACGCGCATACACCACCGCGCCCGCGAGATATTCCGTCGGTGCAACGACATTTGCAGAGTTTACATTTTTCTTGTCACGCGATGTTTCTTCCTTGCCCGGCTCGCCGAGTTCTTTATACACCGCACCGAGCACACCGTTGACGAACTTGCCAGACGTTTCACCGCCAAATGTTTTGGAGAGCTCGATCGCCTCGTTGATGGCAACTTTTGGCGGCACTTGTCCACGGTCGGCAAAAAGCAACTCATAGAGACCGATGCGCAAAATGTTGCGGTCCATGACGCTGATTTTATCAATCGGCCAGTCCGGCGCAGCTTTTTCTATGATAATGTCGATGTCTTTTTGTTTGTCGAGAACGCCACCGAGGAGCGTGTCCATGAAAGAGAAATCTCCGAGACCCGGCGCGAACTCGTCCGCATTACGCTTGAAAATTTCTCGCGCTTGCGCAGTGGTTTTATGCCCAAAATCCCACTCAAAGAGTGATTGCAAAACTATTGAACGTGAAAGGTGCCGGTTTGCCATGGAACTATTGCATACAGTGTACCAAATGTCCGCACAAGTGGCAATCTTGCAACCCTGTGGAGAAACAATTGCGACTTTTTTGCAAATTGTTTAAAAACCCATATTTTTAGGCATATTTTGATGACTTGTTTTGTTACCTGAAAAATGCTTGACAAATATACAAAGTAAGAGTATAATATATTCAGAATCAGTTCTATATCAAGGAGATAAAAAGATGAAAGCCATTCTTTCGACCACCATTCTGCCCATCGACGGCACGTACAAGGTGTGGACATTGAGGGGCGAAGCACGGGAAGCAGTTCTCTGCTCGCTCAAAGGTGTACCGCACTATGTGGGTCACCCCGATACGAAGAAAATCGTCGAGGCGTTCGGAGCAGTTCCTGCGCCGACCAAGTTGTTTGCTGGTCTCGAAGTTGGCGAACGGGCGCTCTGCGTTCCGATCAAGCAGGGACTTTCGTCCCGTGCGACGGAGGGCTTCACCAGCCCCCATCAAGCCATCGAAGAAATCGGCACACTCGACGTTCGTGTCATCAGTCGGCTGGAATAGTCGACAGGTTGTGGGTTAACCTTAAACCCTCTCTGTCTCAAAGTGTAACTTTGACTGATGAGTCCAAAAGGACGAAACAGATGTTCTTTGTTAGAGGTCCTTGCCCTCTCCCGCGGTGGCGCGATTATGCAAGGCGAAGCAGTCTTTGACGGCAAAAATAGTTTCGCAAAGATGCGATTGAGTTGCAAGAGAAGATTGTTTGTAGCATACCCAATCAGTCCCCGAGTCTCCGGACGTAGTGAGGGATAGAAAGGGTAAGAAGGAGAGGAAAATGGCAACCGAAAAGTTTTATATCGACGACGCAAAGTTCAGAATCTACTGTGGGAATTGCAAAACTCCCACAGCAAGAGAACTAACGGTTCGGGAAACCGCTGGTCTTTGTGGTATGGCAAACGTCGTTTGCGACGTTTGCGGCCACGAGGAAGATGAACCCGTCGTCAAGTCCTCGAAAACCGAGGAGGTGATGGATGATGAAACATTCTATCACCTGATGGAGGTTTCCGACAGTGGCTACCCCGAATAGAGGTAGCCACAACCCCGGGCAAGCTGTTACGCTTGCCCGGTTTTCATGTAAAAAAAATTGGTATATACTTGCAATATATGAAATTCGAGAATATGCAACCAGAAGAATCTGTGCCTGTGCCCGCATGGGAACAACATTATGATATGTTAATGGGTATTATTAACACGATTGATTTAAATGAAATTAAACAAAATGGTAATGTTGCACGATCAATCTATCTATATGATAGACAGCATATTTTTTCAATAGATTCCTACAAAGAACTCATTGAAGATGGAGGTGCAGTTGAAGAGCCTGTGTTCGGAGGTCTGTCTATTTCTTTCGGAAAAAAGGATGTGGATATTAGCCCCATAGATGCTAACAAAAACCATTCACATGAATATCTTTTTTTTAAAGAATATACCGAAAAATTTAAACAAATTTTGGAAATAGAAGAAAGACAAATTGGTCCGGAACGTAAGATTGAGTTACTAAAAAATCTTGAAACTCAACGCCAGGCAATCCACAATAGAGCTGCCGATATGATTATGGATAATTTATCATCCTCTTATGACCCAGTTACCATTGATCACCCGACAGCAAGAAAATTCTTCGAACTATTATTTTATTTTTGGCAATTTAATAAAGAAACCAAGTTGTCTTATTTTGGAGACCAATATACTGTGTTACACAATCAAAAAATCAGAAAAGAACTTATTGATATGATTAAAGATAAAACCGGAGTGAGTGCCGATTATTACTTGTTTGGTTTTCATGTCGATGGAGACACGGAACACATAGAATTTGAACTTTCCGGAGAAAACGTGATGACACACCGTTCTGAAATAGAAGAAATTATAAATGAAACAGTGAAAAAATATTATAAATAACAGAATATGAAATTTGAAAATCAACCAAACCAAATACCAGCCGAGAAAAAAGAAATTATTCAAGGAGAACGAATAACTCTGCTACCAGAACAATCAACTGTTACTATCCAGGAAATTCAAGAACGTTTTGGAAAAGAACAAGGCGTAATTGCTTGTGATTTTTATGTTGATAAAATTGAATCAGAGGGCGAGGAAGAATCATATGGGTTAAAATACGAGAATATTACAAATGTTGATCACCATGCTCCCGTTTCTGCCATGGAGCGAGCGGTATCAAGTGCGACATTGGCTATTGAGTATGTACATGAACATGGACCTCAAAAAGAAGGTGTGGTAACAGTAAACCATACCGATTGTGACAGCACATTAAGTTCAGCTATTATTCGCGGTACACTCCCGCCTGACAAGAAATTTTCAGACGCGGCTATCGCTGCAGACCATACCGGTGAACCAAATAAAATTGCTGATTTATTGCAAGCGTTGAATGATAAACGAGATCTTGATTTTTCTCTATGGAATTTGAACTTACTTTTGAACGGGCAAGAAATCGAAGATGAAG
>CAIXDB010000081.1 GCA_903918125.1 uncultured bacterium
AAAAAACTTGTAACAAAAATTTTATGATCGAAGTTAAAGACGTTACAAAAACATATTTGACCGGCGACGTTTCTTTCCAAGCCCTCTCTGGTGTCAGTTTTACCATCAAAGATGGGGAATTTTTGGCCATCATGGGTCCGTCCGGTTCCGGCAAGTCCACTCTGATGCATATTTTGGGCGCACTTGATACGCCAACTTCCGGCAAATATTTTTTGGATGGAAAAGATGTCTCAGAATTTACCGACGATGAGTTGGCTGATATTCGCAAAGATAAGATCGGTTTTGTTTTTCAATCTTTCAACTTGCTTCCGCGCACAACCGTTTTACGCAACGTGATGTTACCTTTGATTTACGAAGGTGTTGAGGAAGTGGAAAGAGAAAAACGGGCCAGAGAGGCTTTGCTCGCGGCCGGCCTTGACGAAGGACATTTTATGCACAAGTCTAACCAACTTTCCGGCGGACAGATTCAACGTGTGGCCATCGCTCGCGCTTTGGTCAACAACCCGACATTGATTTTGGCCGACGAACCAACAGGAAATCTCGACACTAAAACAGGCGAGATTGTTATCGGCACATTTCAACGCTTGAACCGAGAGTTCGGTCGAACGATTATTTTGATTACTCACGAACCGGACGTGGCCGAATACGCCGACCGCATTATTCACATCAGAGATGGATTGATTGTCAGTGATAGTTCGAATCACACCAAAAAACAAATAAAACATCATGAAAACTAAAGATATTTTTGAAGAAACATATTCCGCTCTTTCAGCCAACAAAGTTCGTTCCGGTTTAACTATGCTCGGAATTGTTATTGGTGTTAGCTCGGTCATTGCCATGGTCGCTATCGGGCAAGGCTCACAAGGTTCGATTCAATCCAGTATTCAATCTATCGGTTCAAATCTGATTTTGGTTCAGCCTGGCGCCGCTCGTGGACCTGGCACAGCTGTTTCGGCCGGTCGTGGTTCGGCCAAGTCGCTGACCCTCGACGATGCCACAGCAATCGCTTCCAGCGTCACTACCGCTACAGCTGTCGCTCCTGAAGTTTCCGGTCGTTATCAAGTGACAGCTTCTGGTCAGAACACCAACGTCTCCGTGGTCGGAGTGACATCTTCTTATCCGCAAGTCCGCAATGTAGCTATAGCTGAAGGCTCTTTCATCAGTGACCAAAATGTGGCCAGTCTGGATAAAGTTGCGGTAATCGGTCCGACTGTGGCCACTGATTTGTTTGGTACCAACGATCCATATGGTCAGACAATCGTCGTCAAAGGAATTCAGTTTAAAATAATCGGCGAGACTGTGGCCAAAGGCGGTAATGGTTTTGGCAGTCAGGACGATATGATTTTTGTTCCAATTTCTTCAGCTCAAAGATTTTTAGTCGGCAATCAATATGTGACGACTATCAGTGTCGAAGCTGATAATTCCAACGATATGACCGACGTGCAAAATCAGATCACCGCGCTTCTCTTGACTCGTCACAATATTTCCAATCCAACCGCAGCCGATTTCAACACTCTAAATGAGGCCGACATTGTTGCCACGGCCTCGAGTGTGGCCAACACTTTTACATTGCTTTTGGCGGCGGTGGC
>CAIXDB010000082.1 GCA_903918125.1 uncultured bacterium
GTGTTTCCGGCGCTTTTTCGAGAATCGGTACGGTGCCCCCGAGCACAAAATAATATCCGCCGAAGGATTTTGTTTTCTCGATGTTTTCAAAATCAACATCGTGCGAGACAAGCATGAGTGCAGTCGCGTCACGTCGGGTGTCCGCGCAGATGGGGCAGGTCGTACTACCCGACATATCGTTTTGGAAAAATCGAAAACACGAGTCGCAGACGTGCACCTGCGAGCGAATGGTTGAAATTAAATCCGCCAGTTCTTTTGTGTAGCCGTTCTGTCGATTCAACAAAAAATACACGAAGCGTTTCGCCTGTCGCGGTCCGATACCCGGAAATTGCTTGAACAGCTCGATAAGTTTTTGTGTGTTGTCCATGACAAGAATAGAAGATTGAAAAATAGAAAAATTAAAAATCGCTAAACTCCTTCTCCGCGCCGCCATACTCCGACTTGTCCATATTTTGGAACGTGGCTTTTTTGTCGTTGAAGAAAAGCTCCACTTTGCCCGTCTCGCCGTTGCGGTGTTTTTCGATCATGATCTCGGCGATATTTGTGCGATCCGCCTCATCTTTATATTTATCCTCGCGGTGAATCATGAGCACGATGTCCGCATCTTGCTCGATACTGTTGTGCACGATGAAATCGTCCGCGACAAAGTTGTGCGTACCTGGCACTGTTGCATCAAACACTTCTTGCTCACCGAGAGAAGTAACTGACACGACTTCGTCCCAATACACGTCAGATTCGGCAAGATGTAGAAGTTTTTCACTCGACAAAATAGTAGCGAGTTTCACCAATCGCATACGTGACACACCAGTCGCCATGAGTGCACTGCCGTTATACGAAATTTCCATTTTTGACGATACATCCCGCCAAGACATATCCATTTTTTCTTTTTCTGGCCCCACAAACATCTGCCAGATTTCCCGTGGCACCGTATCGGTGTTTGTATTTGGTGCAACTTCTCTCAGAGTTTGCATAATCTCGGGGACAACATCTCCGCGAGCACCGAATGAACCAACAAGTTCACAGAATTTGAGCTGGACCGGAGCACTTTGAATATGAATCTGATATATCGGTCGATATTTTCCTTGCAATACTTTTTTCAAAGTACTCCAAATACCGAGGCGCAAGAGAAGATGTTGAACACCTTGAGCAAGTTCAAGACTAGTTGACGCATAGTATATGGCGGCAACCGGTTTGCGACCAGGAAGCTTTTTCCAGGAAATATTACCGTCGGTTGCCCATAGATGATGTAAAAATAGTTTAATCTGTTTTTCCGATGTTTTAAAAATAGCATCAGGAATTTTCTTTTCATAGGAGCGAACGGGAGAAATACCTAATTTTGTGAACCAGTGTATGATGGGATGATGTTTGCCATGAGTTAGGTGGTATGGTGACGGCAAATACACATGCCACCAATTTTCTTGTTTCACCACACGCGGAGTAATTCCAAATGCCATTTTAACGGAAACTTTAACCATCTCAATATTTTTCGGATCGGCGCTGGTATAGTGAATCGGTTGTCGAGGAAGCACACAACCATCGCCAAGTAGGTGAGCAAGGAGAATGACTTCACTGTCCATCATTGTATTTTCTTGAGTCGATACAGAAAGTGCTCGGGGAATGGCAATGCGCATCTCCGGTTTGAATTCATCAAGTCGGTTCCAACCAGACAATGTGAAAAATTTGTGATTTGCAGACGCTTTGATGGTACGCCCGCTACGAGTTTTGATTTCAAACACCTCTTTGACACCACTGGAAAATACTTTCGTTGTGGGAAGAGTGATGAGTTTGTAGTGTGCATCGAGGGAGAAAATCGGCACGTCAGTTTGTCCGACCAAACTTTGAATCTGCACACGTTCACCCGTATCGGCACGAGTAATGAGAGTGTCACCGGTCAAACAACCCGAATCGCGAAGGTCGGACAGGCGGGGACGACCGCCACGTTGCTCGACGGCACGCGAAAGTTGGGACAGGGCGAGCACCGGGACTTCGAGTTCGCGCGCCAAATTTTTCAGCGAGTGGGAAATTTCCGTCGTTTGCTGAACGAGGTTGTCCGTACCGCGTGCCGATGCACCGACCGGCACCATCAGTTGCAAATAGTCGACGATAATCAGCCCGAGACCATGTTCGGATTTCAAGCGTCGCGCAATCGAACGCATTTTCAAAATATTGTTGCCCGGCTGGTCGTCGATAAAAATCGGCGCTTTTGAGAGCTTGTCGAGACCGGTGCGAATGGCATCGAAGTCGTCCTGTCGCGAGAGTTTGCCGGTACGCATTTTCCATGCGTCGACATTGGACTGCGCCGAAAGCATGCGGTCGACGAGTTGTTGTGAGGACATTTCGAGTGAGAAAATTCCCACCGGCGTGCCGTGGTTCACCGCCGACTGTCGAGCGATATCGAGCGCGAGCGAAGTCTTTCCCATCGACGGTCGTGCAGCTAGAATAATTAAATCAGATTTTTGCAACCCAGATAGTTTGTTGTCGAGCGCAGCGAATCCCGTCGGCACACCGCGCATACCGTCACTGCCTTCGCTATGCAGACGATCGAGTCGATCCCACGCTTCGGCAAGCTCGTCTTTGAGTGGCACGAATTTGTGCGAGGTGTTGAAGTTCGTCACTTCAAAAAGTTTTTTCTCGGCATTGTCGAGCATTTCTTCGAGCTCGCCCGTTTCGTCGTAGCCGAGTTGGTTGATATGATCGGAAGCCTCAATGAGCCGACGCATGATGTGTTTTTTCTGCACAATCTGCGCGTAGTACACAATGTTCGCGGACGACGGCACGACGTTCACCAGTTCGGTCAGGTATGTGTTCCCACCAATTTGATCGAGCCAACCTTTCTCTTTCAATTTCGCCGACACGGAAAGCAAGTCGATGGGATCGTGTTTGGTGAACAGTTCCATCATCGTGTCGTAGATAATGCGATGTTTGTCCGAGTAAAAAGAATCGAGCGACACAATGTCGGCGATGTCGTGAAGCGCCTCAGGTCGAAGCATGACCGAGCCGAGCAACGCCATCTCCGCTTCGAGATTTTGCGGGGGAATGCGTAGGCGATTTTGAACTGTTTGTGTGATAACGGTGTGTTGTGGCATAGGTTTGAACAGCGCGCGCTGGTTGCCGTATTCTACCACACGCCACTTTTTCTCCGCTATATTCCAAAAGTGCGTATTCTGTGTGCAAACTGTGGAGGAGAAAGCTACTTTTTACTCACTTTTGTACCTTCCGGCGTATCCATCACGTCAAAGCCGAGTGACTCGATCCGCGCGCGAAGTTCATCGCTTTTTGCAAAATCTTTTTCAGTGCGGGCTTGGTCGCGGAGAGTGATGAGCTGCTGAACTTCTGCGGGAATTTCCACCATTTCAAATTTGTCGATCTCAAGTCCAAACACACGATCAAAATCAAGAACTTGTTTTATTCTGTCCGCACCGGAAACCCGATCATCATTCAAAACTTGCCACGTCAACGCGAGAGCTTGCGGCATATTCAAATCATCATTTATATATTCATTAAACATGCGAGTATTGGCAACAAGAATATTCGGATCTTTTGTTTTGATATCGTTCTTTATACTTTTTAATTCCTGAACTTGTGAACGGATTTTTTTCCATGCAGTTTGCGCACCCTCCAGCGCTTCCCAACTAAACTGGAGCGGGGAAGAGTATCGCGCAGTCAAAAGCAAATAGCGATAGGCGAGTGGGTCGATACCGCGGTCAATGAGCGTTTGCAAGCGTGTGAAATTTTCTCCGGACTTTGCCATTTTATCCTCACCGACAGTCAAAAATGCGTTGTGCATCCAGTAGTGGACGAACGGCGCGTGGTTGGCGCACACCGACTGTGCGATTTCGTTGTTGTGGTGCACGGGAATGTGGTCGATACCGCCAGTGTGCACGTCAAATGTCACACCAAGAAGTGCTTTGGACATCGCTGAACATTCGATGTGCCAGCCGGGAAAACCGACGCCCCACGGCGACTGCCATTCCATTTCGCGCTTTTCATTTTTCGGTGAAAATTTCCAGAGTGCAAAATCTGTCGGATTTCTTTTCTCCGAATTCACGCCGATTCGCGCGCCTTCTTCCAAACCTTTCAGGTCGATGTGACCGAGTTTCCCGTAGTCGGGAAATTTGCTCGTGTCAAAATAAATTCCATCCGATGTCGAGTATGTAAAACCGCCTTGCTCGAGCTGTTGTATCATTTCTATTTGTTCGGCGATATATTTCGTCGCTTTCGGAAATGTGATGTTTTTTCGTTCAATACCAAGTTTGTCGAGGTCATCAAAAAAAGCTTGTGTATAAAAATCTGCGACTTCGCGTGCGGTTTTGCCCTCGCGTTTCGCACCTTTTTCCAATTTGTCTTCACCCTCATCCGCATCCGATACAAGGTGCCCGACATCAGTGATGTTTATTACTTGTTTCACTTCATAGCCGTTGTATTCGAACATTCTTCGCAACACGTCGGCAAAAACGTAGCTTCGCAGGTTGCCGATGTGCGCGTAGTTGTACACGGTCGGACCGCAGTTGTACATCGAAACGTGGCCGGGCGCAATCGGCTCAAAAATTTCCTTTTTTCCGGAGAGTGTATTGTATAAATAGATATTTTTTTTCATAGGAAAGGTGTCACAGACGTCAAGACAATTTCGGCACCGGGACGTTACATCCATTTTTTGTGACGAATATACGTCAGCGTAATCGCCACCGACGCGAGCATGAGGACGATCACAATCCAAAACGCGTTTGGGTTGTCCACCACGGGCATACCGGTGATGCGCATGCCGAAAAAGACGGCGATAAAGTTCAGTGGCAAAACGAGCGCGCCGAGTATCGTCAGCTGTTTGACCGTTTCGTTTTGCTTGCTGGTCAGGAGCGAATTGTTTGTTTCGCGGAGCTCGCGCAACATGTCGAGCTCGCTGTGAATATTTGTGGTGATTTTCAAATACTCAATCAAAATCTGCTCGATGCCGTCGCCAAACTCCTCGCCGAACATTTTCTTGCCGTAATGGTGGAGCGAGTCGAGCACGTCGCGATGCAGGTCGATTTCTTTTTTGAATTCGAGAAGTGTTCGCGTGACGAGCGACAGTTGCACCACCATTTCGCGTTCGTGTCCGGCGAAAATGCGTGCGGTGATGTCGTCGGTGATGTCCTCGATCGAGTCGAGCTCCTCCGTCATGCCGTTGTACAACTCGCGCAACAATCCGAAAAACAAAACGTTTTGCGACGCACCAACGGACGAATTTTTCTCGAGCACTTCCTTGACCGCAATCGTTTTACTGAATTTGTCGAGCGCATCGATCGTGTCATATCGTGCGGTGATGAGCAGATTTTTACCGATGATAAAATCAACTTCCTGGTTGGCGTCGGTCGCGGAGTGCGAGTGCTTAAAGGCGGGGAAGTGGAGTATACAATATATGTATCCGTCGTGGAGCTCAATGCGCGGTTTGCGCGTGGCGGATGTCAGCTCCTTGGCCACGAACGGGTGAATGCCGTACTTGTCCATCAAACCGTGAATTTCCTCCGGCGTGCCCGAGTCGACATCGACCCACGTCTCACTGTTGTATGTGTATGTATTGATCATAAGTTTTGTGTTATATCGCAAGTATACCGTGATTTTTATTTGACTACAACACAACCTTTTGCGATAATTGAAATCTCATGACTGACTTTCCTAATTTTTTAAAAACACAACCGCCGGAGGCGAGCGGTGGTCGCATGACCAAAGTCGCCGTTGCGGTGACAGTCATCGTGCTAGCACTCGTGTTTGGCGGGGGATTTCTCGCCGGACGACACTCCGAGTCGCAGGAAGCGCTCGCGATCGGACTTGCAAACAAAGACGCTACCGGCACAACCACTGTCGACTTCTCGCCATTTTGGAAAGCGTGGAACATCATCAATGAAAAATATGTTGCGACAAACGGCACGAGTACCGCGCCGGTGACCGACCAGACCAAAGTCTACGGCGCAATCCAGGGCATGGTTGCATCCCTCGGCGATCCGTACACCGTCTTCTTTCCGCCGACCGAAAACTCGAGTTTCAACGAGCAAATCAGCGGTAACTTCCAGGGCGTCGGCATGGAAATCGACGTGGTTAACGGCGTGCTGACCGTCATCTCTCCACTGAAAGGCAGTCCGGCCGCTGCAGCGGGCATTAAAACCGGCGACAAAATTTTAAAAATCGGCACGACCACGACAGACCAGATGAGTTCTGACGATGCGGTGGGCTTGATTCGCGGTCCAGCCGGCACGACGGTTTCACTTCAAATCCAGCGCGGTACCGGTGTGCCATTCACGGTCAACGTCACGCGACAAGTCATCGACATTCCAACTATCGACACCGAAACGAAAGGCGACGTATTCATCATTCACATGTACAATTTCTCGGCAATTTCCGACGACTTGTTCCGCGGTGCTTTGCGCTCGTTCGTCGAGTCGGGCGACCAGAAACTGATTCTTGACCTGCGAGGCAACCCGGGCGGATACCTCGACGCGGCAATCGACATGGCAAGCTGGTTCCTGCCAGCCGGCAAAACGGTGGTGAAGGAAGATTTCGGTAACAACCAGCCGGTACAAACGTACACGAGCAAAGGCTACAACATTTTCAACAGCAACCTCAAAATGGTGGTGATGATTGACGGCGGGTCGGCGAGTGCGTCGGAAATTCTCGCCGGTGCATTGCACGACAACCACATCGCCACGCTTCTCGGCGAGCAATCATACGGCAAAGGTTCAGTCCAGGAGCTCGTACCGATCACCGACAACACGTCACTCAAGGTTACCATCGCCCGATGGCTCACGCCGAACGGCCTGTCCATTTCGCACCACGGCCTGACACCGGACGTCATCGTCCCGCTCAACGAACAGAAATTTGCTTCGTCGAGTGACGATACTCAGATGGACGCCGCGGTGCAGTTATTGGATAAATAAACGACTCGAGTGCAATTTTTTGAGCCTCTCGGAGAACCTTAGAAAATAACGACGCAGGCGTGCGTGGCACACGCCGAGGTGAGAAGCTGTGTTACAGCTTCGCAAGACCTTGAGCATCGGTACTCCGATGTGAAAGGTGTACTGCTCCTGTAAGGAGATTATTTTCTTGAGGTTCGAGAGCGAGCAAAAATCGCACCAGCGATTTATTGTGTGCTCAAAAAAATTGTACTCAAGTTGATTATTATGTTAAGATGCCTGCATGAAAATAATATTGTTAAAAGATGTGCCGAAGGTTGGACGAAAGTTTGAGGTCAAGGATGTACCGCCGGGCTTTGCCACAAACATGCTCCTGCCGAGAGGCTTGGCAGTGGTAGCAACGGTGCAGGCTGTACAAAACATGCAAAAACAAAAAGACACGCTCGACGCCGAGCGCAAAATCCAAGGTGAACTACTCGCCAAAAATCTGGAAACGATAAAAGGTCTGACACTCCACATGACCGAAAAAGCCAACGACAAAGGCCACCTTTTCGCCGGTGTGACCAAGGAAATGGTACTGGCGGAAATTTTTAAAACCGCGCGACTGAACATCGACCCGGAGTCCGTCGACCTCGACAAGCCACTCAAAACGGTCGGTGAACACAAAGTAATCGTCCACGCCGGTGGCAAGAAAGCGGAGTTTACCGTCACAATCGAAGCGGAAAAATAAAATCAGCAACAAAAAATAACCGAGATGACTCGGTGATTTTTTGTTTTGAGAATTTATGCCAGCACATGCACCACCTTTTTCGTGACCATCGTGTTGTCGAAGTGGGCTTTGCGCGTCGTGTCGAATTTGATTGTGCCGGGGATGAGCGCGAAGAGCGTGTGATCCTTGCCCATGCCAACATTTTTGCCAGGCAAAACATCCGTGCCTCGCTGGCGAATAATGATAGAACCGGCCTGAGCTTTGTCGCCCTCCGTGATCTTGACGCCGAGGTATTTTGGACCCGAGTCGCGACCGTTTTTAGTTGTTCCCGCGGATTTTTTATGTGCCATGTTGGGTTATAGTTGCAATGCTTCTAATATACCTGCTAAAATAAACAGTGACATGACTATACACGATTGGGTGGAAAAAATCAAGCCCGTCGCCGCCAAGGCAAAACCATTGTACACACTCATGCTCCTCGTAGTTGTGGCGGCGCTTTTCTTTGCACTTGGGCGGTTTTCGGCGCTCGAGGAGCAACATTCGCCCTTGAGGGTGTACAACGGAGGAACGGTCAGTCAAATCGGCGCGGCTGTCGAGGCGACCTTGACCGGCACGACGACTAACGCGACAACCGGCGCGACGAATGTCTCCGCCGGTGCCGAAATTCCTGCTAACACCGCGGAAGACGGGGAAGTCATCGGCTCGAAAACCGGCAAGAAATATTATTTCCCGTGGTGCGGAACGATAAAACGCGTCAAACCGGAAAACCAGGTCGTCTTTGCCTCCATCGCCACCGCTCGCGCAGCCGGATATTTGCCGGCCGGAAATTGCAAAGGATTGCAATAGCAACCTTTGTGAACAGTTCATCCACATCTTCATGATGTTATTTATTTTTTGTGATATAATAAA
Source organism: uncultured bacterium (assembly GCA_903918125.1). The sequence continues at coordinate 8,503 of CAIXDB010000082.1, forward strand.
AACACAACAAAAAATAAATAATTTGTTCTTTATTCCGAAATGAAACGCTTCAAATACTATACCCCGATCATACTTCAAAAAGTCGGCCGTGTTATTTTTTTTGTCTTATACAAAATTTTTATCAGAATCGAAATCCGAGGCACGGAACATATCCGGGCGATTTCGAAGACCACTCGACCGGTCATTTTGGCATCGAACCACACGAGCGAGCTCGACGTGACGGCCATTCCGCTCGTGCTGCCTTTTTTCTCGCCGCTCAGTCCGATTTATTTCGTTTCAAACACGACGGAAAAATACAAAACGTTCGGCTGGCGAAGTTATTTTTACGGCGGGGTATTTTTTAACATGCTCGGCGGATATGCGGTGCATTCCGGAAGTCGCGACTACGCGGTCGCACTCGAGGAACATATCGCACTGCTCAAACAACACAACCGTCAGCGCACGCTGTGGATTGCGCCGGAAGGAATGCGCACGCGTGACGGTCGAATGAACCCGGCGCGCGGCGGACTCGGCTACCTCGTGTACGCCACCAACGCCATCGTCATTCCCATCGCCATCAACACCTTTTTCAACATATCGCCGTGGGAATTTTTTACCTGCCGGCGAAAAGTGGTAGTAACGATTGGCGAAGCGATGAACCGCACCGAACTCGTCCCGATGTCGAACCCGGGTGTCAACGAGTTTCGGCACGCGGGGCAACTTGTTTTAGACAAAATCGAAAACATGATGGAAAATTAAAGAACTATATGTCTAAAGAATACCACGATAATCTTTTTCTACAGTTTGCATACTCTTTTATACGACTGACACTTGGCACTCTTGTTCGTCTTATTTGGGTGAAAAAAGTTGAGGGAATAGAAAATATTCCCAGAAAAGGAGCGGCCATTGTCGCATTCAACCACCAGAGTTATTTTGATTTTCTATGTTTTATTTCCATCTCTCCGCGAAAAATTCACTTTCTTTCCGCCGAAAAATTTTTTACACATCCGTTGTGGGGACCGCTTGTGAAAATGACACAACAAATAAAAGTGGATAGAAAAAATCACGACAAAGGTGATCTCCATGAAACAATATTCGCACATTTGGAGCACGGCAAAATGATCGGCATTTTCCCCGAAGGAACACGATCACCGCATGAAAATGAAATGCTCTATGCATTTACCGGAGTTGCTCAATATGCACTCCGAGGTAATGTGCCGGTACTGCCTGTCGGAGTAAAGGGAACATATGATATAATGGCAAAGCACGATAAGAAACCGAAATTCAAAAAAATCGTTACCATTCATATCGGCACACTTATGCATTTTCCAGAATATTCACATTCAAAACTAGATAAAAAAACATTTCGGCTGATAACCGACAAAGTGATGCTGGAAATTGCAAGTTTGTCCGGAAGAAATTATTCACATGTGGGCAGAATGGAATAACATGAAAGAACTCGTTATATTTGATGTCGACAATACGATCGTACAAGGGCAAACTCAGCAACTTTTCTTAAACTATCTGCTTAAGAAAAAATATATTTCTGTTGCGTACTACATTCGCATACTCGCATGGTTTGTATTATATTCTTTTGGTTTAGTTTCAAATCCTCTGTCGGTTATGCGTTACGCTTTCAGTTTTGCGCGTGACAAAAAAATATCCGAGCTTTCCGAGATGGTTGATGATTTTTTTGTCACAGTCTTGCGTTCAAAGATTTATCCCGAATCACTCGCTATTATTCAAAAACATCAGAAGCAAGGTCACGAAGTTATACTCGTTTCAAATGCGGTTGATATACTGGTACAAAAAATTAGTGCGTATGTACGCGCCACTGCCTATCTTTCAACAAAGTTGGAAGTTGTAGATGGAGTGTGTACAGGAAACATCATTGGTGACATAATGTACGGTAAGGAAAAATTGAACGCGGTGGAAAAATATGCGCAGTCAAACGGCATGACACTCACGCATTCGTGGGCATATGCCGACCACGGTTCCGATATTTCTTTGCTTTCACACACGACACATCCGTACGCGGTTAATCCAACAAAAAAATTGAAAGGATTTGCCGTATTACATAACTGGCCTATACTTAATTTTACATTATGAACTTATTCGGGATAACAAGTATAATGATTTTCTTTGCAGGACTCGGTTTCGGTCTTTTTCTCTATTCATCAAACAGACAATCAAAAATCAATCAAGCGTGGTTTATCGTTTCCATTTTCGTAGCGCTGTGGGGATTGGCTCTGTATGGCGTCACGTCAACTGCCAGCGCCAGTACGGCTTTGCATTGGCAGTATCTCCTGGACATCTCGGCAATTATGATTCCGGTAACCTACTTTGCGTTTGTGTGCGAACTACTTCATCTGACAAATTATTTTTTGCGACGAGGTATTTTGTACATCGGTATGGTTCTGGCGATTTTTACCGTAACTCCACTTTTCAAAGAAGGGATGACGACGCGATACGGATTTTTCTGGGTTAACCCCGGACCGTACTATATCCTGTTTCCAATTTTCTTTTTTGTAACAGTTATTGTGTCTTTGACGTATCTTCTTCGAGGATACTTCTCGACAACGGACATGTTAGTTCGAGCCCAAATCAGAAACACATTGCTCGCAGGTATCATTGGTTTTGGAGGAGGTCTCACAAATTTTTTTCCTCAAGTTATAAACATATACCCGTTTGGAAACTATTTTGTTTTACTGTATGTATTTTTCATGAGTTACGGCGTACTCAAATATAAATTGCTCAGTAGAAAAATAATCTCTGCACAATTGTTAACCGCGGGAATGGTATTAATTTTCTTGTTTAACCTGTTGCAAGTAAGTTCACTGGTAAACTGGTTGGTGAATTTCATGCTATTCGTGTTGGTACTTGTATTCAGTATTTTACTTGTGCAAGGAATGTATCGAGAAGTCGAACAACGTGAGAAAATCGAGGAACTCGCCAAGGACCTCGAGAAAGCAAACATGCAACAAGAAGGCCTGATTCATTTCATCACGCATCAGATCAAAGGTTTTTTCACCAAATCGCGCGATATTTACTCGATGGCGCTCGAGGGGGATTTCGGCGAGTTGCCGGTCGCGTTGCAGCCGATTATGAAGGAAGGTCTCGACTCGGAGACAAAAGGTGTGGCGCTGGTCAAAGAAATTCTCGACAGTGCGAATCTGAAAAAAGGTACGATACGCTACATGATGAAACCGTTTGACTTCAAACCGCTCGTGGAGAACATCGCAGTCGAGCAGAAAAAAATCGCTGAGAGCAAAGGCCTGAGTTTTGATATGAACATTGCGGATGGAGATTACACCATCGTTGGCGATAGCGAGCAACTGAAACATGTCGTCAGAAATGTCATCGACAACTCAATCAAATACACGCCGGAAGGCGGACTGACCGTGTCGCTTTCCGCCGATGAGAAAAAAGTGACGTTCACTGTCAAAGATACCGGCGTTGGCGTGACTGCGGAGGACCGACCGCAACTGTTCACCGCCGGCGGCAAAGGCAAAAATTCGATCAAGGTCAATGTCGAGAGCACCGGTTTCGGATTGTTCATCGTCAAGGAGATTATCGACGCGCACAAAGGAATGATATGCGTGAACTCAGATGGCGCGGGCAAAGGCACGACGTTCTGCGTCGAGCTGCCGAAGAAACCAAACTAAATTTTGTATACTAAAATTTTCTGACCACGTTTCTGGCCGCGGTTTTCTGGAACGATGACTCGCTCCGGTTTTCGATCGGTCAGTTCGAAGTCACAGGAGACGAACACTGTGCCTGGCCTGCACTCGGCGCTGATTTTCGGCATGAGTGCATTGATCACTTTCGGGTACAGGTACACAAAAATGTGCGTGGCGTCGGACACGCGCGTGGTGAAAATATTTTCTCGACGAATGGTAATCTGCGGAAATTTTCGCGTGCGAAACCTTGCAAGCAAATACGGAACAAATGAAATCTCCACGCCAACCGCGCGGATGTGTGGATTTTTTCGCACCGCGCGCACGAGCATTCGCGCGTCACCGCAGCCAAGGTCATACAAGACACTTCTATCTGTCAGAGCGAGCACGTCGACAATCATTTCCTCGACGTTTGCCGGCACCGGCACAAACGGCGCATCGGCGGTGAACTCGGCGATAATCTGAAAGGCGAAAAAAATCACGAAAGCAATGAAAAATAGAACGACAAACACCAGAAAAAGAAAAAATATGACGATCATGCATATACTATATATGTACGCGACGGGTGTGACAAACGGCCAAAAATTGGTAGGATGATGATATGGCACAGGAACGCGAATGGGAAAGGGAATATGCTCGCCCGACATTTTTGACTCGAGACAATAAACCGCAAGCGGATGTGGTGCGTTTTGCGAAGTTTTTGCGACATGAACAACCGCTGAAAGCGAGCAGTGGTCGCATGACTAAGAAATTTGAGATTGACGGAGCGCAAGTACTCGACCTCGGATGTGGCACCGGTCGTAACGCGTTTTATTTCGCCGAGCTCGGTGCGCGAGTGACTGGGTTGGAAATTTCGCAGACGGCACTCGACATCGCACGGAAAAATGTAGCTGACGCAAATCGAGAAAACAATAACGATATGTCAAGGACTGTCCTTGACACTGATTCAATGTCAAAGAGTCTCTTTGACATCA
>CAIXDB010000083.1 GCA_903918125.1 uncultured bacterium
CGCACGAGCTGTCCGTCGATAACCATTTTGGCAATGTACGGCTGGTTGAACCAGACGAGCTTCACATGTCCCGAGTCGTCGGTCACCGTGCCTTCACTCATCGGAATTTTTTTAACGTACGCTTTGCTCGTTTTGAGACCGGAAATTCTGCCGTACACCACCGCATTGTCGCCGGCCACGAGTGATGCGATATTTTTTATATCGCTCGTGTTGCCATACCGCACGGGGAAGTAGTACAGCAAATCTTCGACGGTAGTCAGTCCGAGTTTTGCCAGCGCCCGCTTGTGCGTTTCCAAAAGTCGGAATTCAATTTGCAGTGTTGAATCGAGTTTCATATGGTTACATTATACATAAAATTCGTGGCCTTTTTTCTGGATCATTTTTTCGGCGACAAGGTCAACGAGATTTTTGGAAATTATTTTTGCGTCGTACCCGAGAATTCTGACGAGCTCTTTTTGCGTGCGAGGTTTTTCCAAGATCAGTTTGAGAATCTGCGAGCGTTTTTGGCGGTTCGAGCCGGCGAAGCGGGATTGTTTTGTGTAATGTTTGCTTTTGCGACTCGGGTTTCGGAAAGTTTTTTTGTCGGCGATTTTTCTTGATTTCAAAAACGCGCCGTAGTCAAAAAGTGCCGAGTACCACTCGCGGGGATTTTCTCGGTCGAGAGTTTTTTCGATAAGTGGGAGAATATCTCGATCATGCACTGAGTCGATGTCAGCGAAAAAGAAATGTATGAACACCGAGCGAATGTTTGTTTCGATGACCGTGACGGGCATGTTCCAAGCGAACGCACAAATATCACCGGCAGTAGCGGGACCGATGCCGGGCAAAGTTTGCAAAAGTTTGAAATCTCGCGGAAATTTTCCGCCAAAATCCACCTCGATTTTCTCCGCACAGAGTTTCAAATATTTCGCCCGGCGATTGTAGCCGAGTCCTTGCCATTCGCGAAGCACGTCGGAGAGGGAAGCGTCTGCGAGCGCTCGCGCGTTGGGAAACTTTTTCAAAAATGACACATATTTCGGCACGACGCGCGGAGCTTGCGTTTGTTGTAACATGATTTCGGACACGAGGATGTTGTACGGGTCGCGGGTGTGTCGCCACGGAAAATCGCGTTTGTTTGAGTCATAAAAATTCCAAATGATTTTCTTGAATCGAGAAATGTTTCGCGTGGCAGGTGTCATGATGCGCTCAAGTATACAAAAACACCACGGCTGTGGAAAGCGTGGTGTTTTGTGCGGGGAGACTATCGAGTTTCACACAATTCAGTGGTGTTACCCAGTGCAGGTTCAATTGATTTCGGTGCACAAACTGTATATCTGCCCAAAGTGTCAACTGTAATTGTGTATTCGGTATTTATGTCTGTTGACAAACTGCTTGGGTCAGTTGGAATTTGGGATGGAATATATGTAGGTACCAAACAGGATGTAAATATCCCAGCTTTTGGAATCTGTGTGGGGTTGACCGTGTCCGTTGAAATTGTTACACCATCACATTTAAATATTCCCGCATTGTCGGCGATGTTTTGTCCCACCGCGTTCAAAATGGTGTCGATGTTTGCTTGGCGTTGCGTATTGCGCGCTTGGGCAAATTGTCGCGCGGGGTTTATGGCGATGATGACAATCGCTGCCAAGACCGCGATGATGCCGATAACCACCAAAATTTCTATTAACGTGAACCCGTTCTTTGTGCGGCGCTCTGGTGCGACCGCTTCTGATTTTTTCATACAATTGTATTTAGCGAACATAATAATGTTTTAATTTTAGAACCTGTGCAACTTTTCCGCAATATGCGCTGTCCACATATTTTGAAACTATCATATTTCTTGCCACGACGTGACGCTGACCGGTGGGATCGGTGGATTGTGAGCGACGGCCGAGCTTGCCACGCTTGCCGTCACGCGAAGTGTCGTCCACGTCTGGCGAAACTCGGCGTGCGTTTGGATGGTGGCGGTTTTCACATGTGTCACGACGTCTTCCGCGCCGTATGTGACCGAGTCGACGGTGCACGAATTGTCGTCGACCGCCACAACATCTCCGCCGATGTTCGGCGTGTACGAATAATTTTCCGCGATGGCGAGTAGGGCACTCTCGGCGCACGACTGTGCCAAGCCTTCGCTTTCTCGTTTCAGCTCGCGGTTCAACTCGTCGATGCGCGTCGACAAGCCGTTGCCGGAGGAGGTGACGAGCAGTCCAAGAAGTATCGCCGAAATGATGATGGCAGACATGAGCGCGATGAACCCGTTGTTTTTCTGTTTGTTTTTATTTTTTGACATAGTATGTTTCCGAAAAAACATGCGACACAAGGTTACCTTGCGGTGTGCGAGTGTTTAATGTAAACGTTGCCGTGACGGATTCCGGAACCGTGCCTTCTCCATTTTGTACAACGTGTGTGAACGACGCGTCGGTCAGCCAAACGTTCGTATTGTTAAGTTGTTGCGTCACGCCCGTGCCATATCGAATGGTCATGTGTTGTGCGCCGACACACACGACGACCGGATTTCCGACACTTGTGTCCCACGGTGTGACCGAAAGTGTCGTGCCCGTAGTGTTTTGAGCGGGCGAGTTAATAATTTGCACGTCACTTACAACCCAGCCGATTTTGTCGAGCAAAAAATTTCCTTCTTCGAGCATCATTGTTTGCGTCCCGTCTCGTCCGCTCGACTCAAGCATAGTGTACACCGACACGAGCACACCGCTGACGAGAATGGAAAACAGCGCGATGTACACAAGCACTTCGACCAGAGTGAAACCACTTTTGTAATTTTTGTGAGATATATGTTTCATTGACTCGTAATTATGGATATGAATCCTCTGTTGCTCGCATTGTTTGAAGCGACGTAAAAAATATTTTTCTCGCAATCGAACGACGGTGTGGTGCTTCCGGTTGTCGGCAACGAAAGCGAAGTTGAAAATGTCGGGCGGGAAGAGCTCGAAATATTCCAGATTTGAAATTGCGATGTGGTCACGAAAAATGCCAGCGTGTCACGGACGATGATGTTGTGCAAACTTTCCATAGTTGCGAGGGATGTGGTGCCGAGCGCCGTGTGGGGAAGTGACGTTGGATGTGTCGAATCGAGAATGTAGAATTCCGGAATGGTGTCGGTCGGTGCAAACGGCGAGATCTGGCTCGCTTCTCGACCGAGGTACAACGTGTCGCCAACCAGAGTGACAGTTTTGCCGATATTGCGAATGCCCGGAGTGTCAAAAAATCCGCTGACACGAAAGGGATGCGTCGGGTCGCTCACGTCGAGCACTGTTAGCTGTTCTTGAGTGCCGGCGCTCGCGTCCGTGGTGTGTGCGAGATACGCGTAATTATTTCTGACAACAATTGCGTTGATTGTGTAACCGACTGCGTACCCACCAACCCACTTCGGGTGAAGCGGATCGTGCATGTCGATGACGTTGAATTCCGGACCGCTTGCCGTTTTGGAAAGTCCGAGATAGACGTATCCGTTTTTGTAAAAAATACTCTGCGGAACGGCTTTCCCGCCGGAGCCTACGACGAACGGAGCGGTGCTTGTCGGAATTTCGAAATTGGCGACAAGTGTTGGTGTCGCAGGTGACGACACATCGATGACTTGCAACTGTGCACAATTTTTCCCCGGCGTGCACGTTGAGAAATTTGATTGCGTACCGTTTCCGACGTATGCGAAACTTCCGGTGGATGACGAGGCGAGTGCAATCGTACTGATACCACCCGATGAAATTGTCGGTGCGTTGTCGAGCTTGCCGAGAAGGTGCGGGTTGGTCGGATCCGAAATGTCAAAAATAAAAAAAGTCGGGTCGGTTGCGGAAGTGGTTTTGTCCGCGGTGACGTACAATCGTCCGAGATATGCGTCAATGTCACTCATAGAATATGTGTGTGTCGGGTCGCTCGCCAGTGTTGCAAAATCGGTCGTGGTGTTCGCCACGTGCGGGTGTGACCAATCGCCGGACAGGTCTGAGTCACAGGTATCGTCGTTGCCGAAATTGTCGAAGTCGGTCACGAGCTCGCGCAGTGTCACGTGTTGCGGACGGGGAGTGTCGCTGTCCCACGAAACGGTCGCAGCGATTTCTTTTTTGAAAAAGTCCGGTGACGAAACGGCGAGCGTGCTCGCGTACCGGCTGTCGGAAGTCGTTGTGGCGTTGAGCAGTTTGAAATCTTTTCGCGCAGTCGCCTTGGCTTGTTCGAGCATCGCTTCCGCGCGCGACAGAGCATCTGTGTTGATTTGGTTGTCCGCGAGAATCGACTGTCCGCCAAACGACAGTAAAATAATCGCTGACAACGTGCACATCATCACGGCGAGCGCGAGCATGATTTCGAGAGTGATGAAACCGGCACAATGTGTGGGCAGCGAATTCCAAAATTCTTTCTCGGTCACACCCTTTCCGTCGCCAGAAAAAGGGAACACTTTCCCGCGCACTCGCGTCTTCACGCGCTCCGTGATGCGCCGGAAAGGGTGCGACACTCGACGAATTTTGGAATTCACTGTCATAAATTGTTTTTTTTAATTCGTCCAACTGATTTGCCCGACACTCGTCACCGTTGTAGTGGAAATGTGACCGAATGTGTCGCGTATCACGACGTTCCACACGCCGGTCGATGTCGTGCTCGCATCACCGGAATTTTTTGCGAACACGATGTCCGATGCGTCGGAAATGGTAACTGCGGGGTTGACTGTCACGACTTCATTTTCCGAATCGGTCGGATTGTACGTGTCTCCTTGAAACAATGTGTACTTATCATTCTCGAAATGCACGCTGTGGTCGACTCCGCCCGCGCACGTGTCACCGAAACATACGCCATTCATCGCTTCACTCCGTGTTTTCTGCAACGCACTGATGAGCGCGTCTCGCTTATCGCCGAAAGAATACCGCCGAAAACCGCTCATGTCGGTCGACAACGCCATGCTGGCGATCGCACCAAAAATCGCGACCACCACAAGCACCTCCACCAAAGTGAAACCAAACCCACGCCGAGAATAAGATTTTCTGGAGCATTCGCAAGCCCGAAGCTTGGTTCTGTCAATAACCCTGTGCAACAAGGGCTCTTGACAGATTCGGGCTGAGAACTTGAGCGAGTCCTCCGCAGGAGAGGACGAGCGTCTCCAGAAAATCTTATTCTCGGCGTGGGTTTGGTGGAATGTCATTTTACGGATGCAAATTTTGGGTGATGCCATAAATCGGTGTGATTATCGAGACCGCGATGAAGCCGACGACCACGCCCATGACGACCATGAGCACCGGCTCGATAAGCGTTGAAATATTTTTGGTATACTCGTCGACCTGTTCCTCGTACAATGTCGACAAATACAACAGCGAGTTCGACAAATTTCCGCTTCGCTCGCCGACACTGACGATTTGAGTGAAAATATCCGGAAATAATTTCCGGCGCGTTTCAAAATAAGCGGACATTTTTTCTCCGCGGTCGATAACGGGCGCGATGTCGGCAAGCCCTTTTTTGTAGACCGAGTTTGTCGCTGTTTTGACCACTATCGGTATTGCACCAGAAAGTGTCGCACCGCTTTGCAAAAGCAGTCCGAGCGTGCGCGTGATGTTTGCCAAGTTGTACTCTTGAATGATTGTACCGATGAGCGGAATTTTTAGACATGCGGAGTCGGTGTGTAGACGAAATGTCAAAAATTTTTTGCGTGCGGTAACGTATGCGACAACGGCGACAAACACAAACAACACAATAAAAATAAAATCGGCGCGAATAAAATTTGAAAGCCAAATGACGATGCGTGTCGTGATCGGCAGTTTGATATGCAAACTGGTGAACACCGGCATGATTTTCGGAAACAAATACATGACCAGGAACGCGGTGATGCCGAGCGTTGCGAGTGTGACAATGGCAGGGTAGGCGAAGGCGGAGAGGATTTTGCGCGATAGAATTTTGCGTTTGTTCATCTCGACCGCGAGGTATTCCAGGTTGGTCGAGAGCGTGCCCGACTGTTCGCCGAAGTCGATGATGTGCACTGCAAAATCACTGAACAAGGTGTGGAATTTCTCGAGGGACTTGGCGAGTGAGTGGCCTTCGGAGATGTCGTCGATAATTGCGTCCAATGCGCGAGTGAATTTTTTCGACGTCGTTTGTCCGCGAATCATGACGAGACTTTCGAGAATCGGTATGTCGGCGCGAATGAGGAACGAAAGGCGTTTTACAAAAAATATTTGGTCAGCGGTCGAAAGGTGTGGCGAAGGTTTCCAATTTTTTAGAAATTTCAAAAACTCACACACAATCTTTTTCGGAGCAATCTGTCTGGCGAAGCTTCGCCAGCGAACTTCTCGAACCTCAAGAAAACAATGTCCTCCTCGTGTGCCACGCACTCGTCGTCGTTGTTTTCTAAGGTTCTGCGAAAGGCTCCTAAAAAGATTGTGTGTGAGTTTTTGAAATTTCTCTTCCATGTCATTCATGAATTACCCTTAACACCTCCTCGACCGTCGTCAGTCCGGCGACGACCTTTCGCGCGCCGTCCTCGAGTATGGTGGTCATGCCACCACGCATCGCGATTTTCTTGATTTCCTGCGCGCCGGCTTTGCGAACGATTGCCTCGCGAATCGGGTCGTCGGCCACGAGCACTTCGTTGATTGTCATGCGACCGGAGTAACCGCTTCCGCCACACGCGTCACATCCGACGCCGACAAAAATCGTCTGCACATCGCGTAACATCTCGAGCATCACCGTGTTCGCAAAACTTTCTCGCATCGCGCCGGTCAGCTGGATTTTTTTCTTGCAATGCTCGCAAATTCTCCGCACCAATCGCTGACCGATGGCGATGGAAACCGTCGACGCCACCAAATATTCTTCGATACCCATATCGAGCAGGCGGGGAAGTGTGGTGGCAGCGTCGCAGGTGTGCAGAGTCGACAAAAGCAAGTGCCCAGTCAGCGCGGTGTTCACGGCGATACGCGCGGTTTCCTCGTCGCGAATTTCGCCGACCATGATGATATTCGGATCTTGTCGCAGAATACTTCGCAAACCACTGCCGAAGGTCAGTCCGGTGCGCGGATTGACTTGAATCTGCTCGATGTCCTCGACTGCATACTCAATCGGATCCTCGATGGTGATGATGGACACGTCCGGTCGGTTCAACATTTTTATGAGTGTGTACAGCGTCGTCGTTTTTCCGGATCCGGTCGGGCCGGTGGCGAGAATCATTCCGCTTGGATGTGAGAGCGCGGTCACAATTTTGCGCCGGTCGCTCTCACTGAATCCAAGCATCTCCAGCGTGAACGATTCCGCTTTGTCCGAGAGCAGTCTGAGCACTGCGTTTTCTCCGTGGTACGTCGGAATGATGGACACGCGGACATCGACACAGGTTTCTTTTTCCACGTCACTGTTTTTCCCGCTACTTGTACCAAACACATATCGAAAACGCCCGTCTTGCGTGGCGTGATGTTCGTCCGTGCGCAGTTTGGAAATTACCTTGATGCGCGAAATAATCTCCTGGTGAATATGTTTTGGAAAAGTGAAACTTTCCTGCAGAACGCCGTCGATGCGCAAACGAATTCGCACGCTCTCGGCAGTCGGGTCGATATGAATGTCCGACGCACGCCGACTGTGTGCGCACTCGACGAGGGCATTGACTAGACTAACAATGGACATCTGCTTTCCGCGACGGAGCTCACTCGTAACATTCTCGGAAGCGGAATCGTGCGCCATGATATTTTGTAAGGGAGTAATAGTTGATTATAATATATAAATTGCGCAATTTAAAATTAGACGGTGGATAAGTACAAAAAGCGACCCCGACGTTGCACGCCGGGGCCAGATAAAACGAAAACATGTTCAGCAGACCTCCGCCAGTTCGGGGTGGTCGACAGATTCGATCTCAGAAATTATCTCGGTAACTACAAGACCGCCGTAAAACGACAAGTCGGCGGGATGACACAACCGATCCCTATACCCCCAGAGCCTTTCACAGAATGCTCTGTCGAGTTGTAGTTTTGCAACTACAACTGCTGGGTTATTGTGACTGTTCAGATTTTCCGTGAGGTGCTTGATTCGATTTCTTAACACTCCCTTTGGTATCTGATCTTTCTCTTCGGACTTCTCTTTGAGCCGTTTAATGTAGTTCGAGAAGTAGGCGGCAAGGTCGTGGCTTTCAAGGGCGCTATATTGCATGTGCTTTACCTCTTTCTTCCCTCAGCCTACTCTAACCGGCGCGGTTGTCAAAAAGCGACGGTGGATAAAAAAAGAAAAACGTCATATACTCGAGATATGAATCGGACAAAAAATACTCTGGTCGCCTGGCGCAATGCACTGATCCGCACGGTATATGTCTACATTCTCAAACCACTTTTTTTTCTTCGCGATCCGGAAAAAGTGCACGACGACATGGTCCGGGTGGGGAAGTTTCTCGGCAGTTTCGCGCTTGGCAGATTTGTGACAGGCGTGATGTTTGGTTTCTCGGACTCGCGACTGGAGCAGGACATGCTTGGTATTCATTTCGCCAATCCCATCGGACTCGCGGCGGGGTTTGATAAAAACGCGGAGCTCATGAGCATCATTCCGTCCGTCGGTTTCGGTTTCATGGAAGTCGGTTCCATCACCGCGCAACCGTGCTACGGCAATGCCAAACCGCGTTTGTGGCGCTTGCCGAAATCTCGCGGACTGGTCGTGTACTACGGCTTGAAAAACGACGGCGCCGAGCGTATCTACCACCGCATCGCCAACAGACCGCGTACCATACCCGTCGGCACAAACGTCGCCATGACCAACTGCGCGGACAACATCGACCTGCACAACGCCGTGCGCGACTACGCCAAATCATTTAAAATTTTTGCCGAACGCGGTTCGGGCGGGGAGTATTTCACTGTGAACGTCAGCTGTCCAAACACGCTCGGTGGGCAACCGTTCATGGAGCCGGATGCACTCGACGTACTGCTGACCGAGCTCGACGCAATCGCCACCGCCAAACCGATTTTCATCAAACTTTCGCCGGACGCGACGCTTGAGACAATCGACGAACTGCTCGATGTGGCACGCAAACATCGCGTGCACGGCATCATTTGTACAAACCTCGTCAAAAAACCCGACTCGGCAAAAATACTGGACGCAGACGTACCGAAAATCGGCGGCATTTCCGGCAAGCCGCTTCAGGACGCCTCGGACGCCCTCCTCGCACATATATATAGTAGGGAAAACGCCGGCGGACGAAACCGTTTCGTGCTCGTCGGCCTCGGCGGAGTGTTCACATCCGAGGACGCCTACAAGAAAATTCGCCTTGGCGCGAACCTGGTCCAGCTCATCACCGGCATGATATTCGAAGGCCCGCAAGCCATCTCCGAAATCAACCGCCGTCTCACCCTTCTTCTCACCCGCGACGGTTTCGCGAACGTCCGCGACGCGGTGGGAGTGGATAATCTGGTTTCTTAAAATAAGGCTTAATATAAAGATATTTGACATATTTTTACTAAAATGATAGTCTACTAGTAGTTTAGTAAAAATATAACCCTAAAATACTATGATTTTCTTCAAAAGAAAACTATATTCGCAAGTCACGGAGCATGTACCAGAGAAACAAATAACTGTTATTACCGGTATGAGGAGAACGGGAAAAACCACGTTGGTCCAACACATTCTCTCTGAAATTGTGTCTGCAAATAAGGTATATATAGATTTGCAACGAGCCGATAATCGGAATCTTTTCGCTGAAAAAAATTACGAAAATATCCTTTTGGAGCTTGCAAAAAATGGTTTGGATATACAGAAAAAAATGTACATTGCCATTGATGAAATACAACTCGTACCCGAAATACCAAGCGTTATAAAATATCTATATGACCATCACGATATAAAGTTCATCATAACTGGTTCGAGCTCGTATTATATGAAAAATCTTTTTAGCGAGTCGCTTGCCGGAAGAAAAAAGATTTTTTAGCTATAACCGCTTGATTTTGGAGAATTTCTGGTCTTTAAAGGAATATCTTCTCAATCATCAGATTTTCTTGAAACCACTTTTAGTGAACACGAATATGCTCGTTTGAAAAGTCAGTATGATGAATATATTGAATATGGAGGTTTCCCGGAGATTGTATTATCCAATTCTCCCGAAAAGAAAAAAGATTTGCTGAACGATATTATCAGTTCATATATCCGACTCGACGTCGAATCCCTGTCAGATTTTAAGAAGAAAAATGATTTTTACAATATTATAAAAATGCTTGCTCACCGAGTCGGTTCCCGCATCGACTATGCAAAGATTTCAAAAATGGCCGGTATCAATTCCGTCACGCTCAAAGCATATACGGATTTTTTTGAAGATACATATCTCATAAAAAGAGTCTCGGTTTTTACTCATAATCCGGATAGGGAAATAGTGAAAGCTAAAAAATTATATTTTACCGATACCGGACTGGCGAACATTTTAACCGACATAGACAGCGGTGCACAGTTTGAAAATACCGTGTTCAACCAGTTGTCTCGAAAGGGCGGTATACGATATTATTCATTGAAAAATGGAAAAGAAATTGATTTTGTATTCAATGACGAGTATGCACTTGAAACAAAAGAAACTCCGACATCAGATGACTTGAATACTGTGGAATATGTAGCTAATAATGCCGGTATACAAAAAATTAAACTTATCGGTCGACATTTATCATCCACATTCTCCATGTATATATGGGGAGGGAGTATACGGTAACAAAATGTAACGGCACATAATTTTGGTCGAATAAAATACCCTTATTTTGCAACGTTTTAATGCAAATATGACCAAAATGAACGCAAATTCCGAAAAGTCACACTTGACTTTTATATATGATATGGTGTATAATACTGGGCAGGAAAGGGCATTATGAAAATCGTGATCATTGAAGATTCAGTAGCTGAAATGGACCTGATGCGAAAGGCATTGGACAAGGCAGGACACAATGTCCTTGCGATTCTGGTACGGGGCAAATCTCTTGCTCCGGAAATCGAAAAGGTTGTTGAAGCTAACAATCTTTTGAAAATCGTCACCCTCGTTGCAGACTTTGGTCCGGACAAGATTTTTCTGGATCATTCTCTTTGCATGAAAGATTTCGACGGCGAGATTCTCTCGCTGGGTTGGGACCGGGAAAAACTGTGGGGCACCAGCGGTTCCTTTTCACAGGAGTACTGTGCACATCATGTGTGGGGAAAGGACCGCATACTCCACAGTCCACGGTTTTGTGCCGCACTGGTTGAAGCCGCTGCAAAATAACAACTCGTTCGTCGAGCAACAGGAATTCCTGTTTGCTTGCGAACGGGTTTTTCTGTATTCAAAATTACCACTAAAAATCTCGTTGAAATAAGTTATCCGGAGCCTTTCGCAGAACCTTAGAAAATAACGACGCAGGCGTGCGTGGCACACGCCGAG
>CAIXDB010000084.1 GCA_903918125.1 uncultured bacterium
AAACAAGAAGAAGAAAAAAACGCCGGCGTGAATTTCAGCATATTGCAAAACGGCGAGGTGCTACGGGTAGGGAAATAAAAGGATAAAAAAGATGGACATCATCTTTGTAAGGATGATGCCCATCCTGGCAAAGAAAAGGAGGCCAGTTTCGGCCTCCTAGGCGTGAGTCGTTAAAGTTTTGTTTAACTTGCCAGTTTTTTGCGTCTGTGCCGGCGATATCCCTCGAGGAAACCTACTCCCAAGAGAACGAGGAACAGTCCGTTCGGTTCGGCGACTACCGCAGCCGCATCGCGAGTCTCATCTGCCTGTGTGATTCGAGCCGGTGCTGTGAACACACTACCATTGACCGTGGGGAAAGATTCCCCATCGACCAATGTTCCATTCTCGAGTGTGTACCAATGAATGGTCATTGGCAGTACAGAATCGATAATATTCAGCGTAATGGTTAACAAGGCGGTGTTTGGCCCCGTAATATCAACCCACTGACCAGACTGATAGATGCTTGTCCAGCCAGCGACACTGAAACCTGACGCGCACGGATTTGCGCATGAATCCCCAGCGGTTTCGACGTACATCCGAATTTCGTTGAATAACGGACCGCCAGTATTTTCTGTCATATTAACGATCATGTTTGCGTTACTCACGCCGACCAAAAAGGTGAGCGCGAGCGTGAATGACAGGAGTAATTTCCTAATCATTTTCAATCCTCCAGTACTGGGATAACATCTGTGGCAAACTTTACATCCACAGCTACCTCTTGTCAAGGAAACTAGTTTAGTATATAGTGTACATCAACAATAAATCAGTGTGTAATAATAATTCAAAAACTATGAAAAAAGCACCATATGTTATTTTAGCGCTTGCCCTCGTTGTGGTTTTGTTTTCACCGTATAATTCTATTTTCGGAACGACTGATATCGGTGGTACGCCAACCGGTTCGCTTGGAGGCACGGTCTACACCGACACGAACCAAAACGGGATTTTTGACGCGAGTGAAAATGGTTTGTCTGGCTGGACGGTCAATCTTTCTCAAGTCGGTACGGATATGACGAAGTCAATAACGACCGGCAGTACCGGTACGTATGCATTCGATGCTCTTTCGGACGGTGAGTATCATATCTGCGAGGTTCCTGCTGTGGCTTCACCTGCGTGGTCTGAAACGGCGCAAACTCCGAGCCAGTTTAATTTTGATTGCGACGGTGTGCAAGGATACGATGTCTTCGTCACGAATGGCAATATGCAGTGGCACGAAGATTTCGGTAACTACCAAGCACCGACGCCAGTCGTTCCCGTTACTCCGACAGGAGAAATTTCCGGTACGGTATACAACGATGCAAACAACAACGGCGTGTTTGAATTTAGTGAAAATGGCATTGTTGGCTGGACGGTAAATCTGTTCGGGTCAACAAACTCTCTCGAAACTCCGCTCATGTCGACGACGACTGACGCAACCGGTTCGTATTTGTTCGAGAATTTGCCAAATGACACATATCATATCTGCGAAGTCATTCCGACCACATCACCGGTGTGGACAGAAACTGCACCGACAACCACGACAAGCAATTTCAGTTGCGGAGACGGTACGTATGGACGAGAAGTCGACATTACGACCGGCGACGTGCAATGGCGCAAAGATTTCGGCAACTATCAGAGTCCAATGCCGGCTCCCGTACTACCTGCTACGCCGACACTCATTTCTCCGGACAATGGTACGACGACGTCGCCGACCGGTCTCGTACTGACATGGTCGGCTGTTACGGCGACAAACATGCCGGTGACATACTCACTTGAAATCGCAACTTCGTCTGCGACATCGACAACCGACAGCACGTTCACCACAGGCACGGTGACTGCAACAACAACGACCGACACGCAGTTTGCCACGTCGACGCTTTCTGACGGTGCGTATTTC
The DNA here is from genome assembly GCA_903918125.1 of uncultured bacterium. The sequence goes on from CAIXDB010000084.1 coordinate 1,913, forward strand.
TGGCACGTCAAAGCCTGCGATGCGACGAATGATTGCAGTGATTGGACATCGGTGTGGACGATGACCATTTCTTCAACAACCGCGACAACCAACAACACAAACAATACGTCAGGTTCCGGCGGAACGGGCGGTTCGACGGGTGGCGGAAACGGTCCGATTTCCGGAAGTTTGGGTGGTTCAACTAGTGGTGTGGGAACGGGTGGTTCGGCTGGTGGCACAAGCGACACTGGCGCGTCCGGCGTGACGGGTTCGGACACCGGATCGGGCACAACAAACCCTGTTGTCACAGAAGATGTTGCGGTTCTTCCGGCAGGAGGAAATACACACGACAATTCCAACAGCGACGTGGCACTTGGCGGAGAGGGCACTTCGGGTCAATCGCAGGTCACGACAAGCTCGCACAGCGAAGGTAATGTCGTGAGCGGGACGCTCGGCAACGGGACGACCAACACCGACCAAACCGCTGCCGTCGTCAATTCCGGCTCATGGCTCACGATTACTCACAGCTTGTGGATTTTGCTCGGCTTGCTTATACTGATTCTACTTATCATATTTTTCTCTCGCAGAAAAAAAACAGAGGATAAGGTTTAACAGTCGTATAATCCATTTTTCAATATGAAGTACATGCTCATGTATATCGGAGGAAGTTTGGTGGTGCTCGGTTTGCTCGCGTGGGGCGGGTGGGCGCTGTTTAGCACGGGATCGAGCACGTCGGTGCAGTCGCCGATTGTCACCGCGCAAAACGCGACCGACCAGACCGATCAAACGGCGAGCTCGACGGGACAAGGAGACAATGCATTAGCAACAAGCTCGCAAAGCGCCGGCAATGTCGGCAACGGGACGACCAACCCTAACCAAACGCACATGATCACCATCACAACAAACTACGGCGCCATTACATTTGAAACGTACGACGCCGACGCGCCGAACACCGTGCAGAATTTCGTCACGCTCGCCGACAAAGGTTTCTATAACGGCCTGACGTTTCATCGTGTCATTTCCGGTTTCATGATTCAAGGCGGGGACCCGAAAGGCGACGGCACCGGCGGTCCGGGATATTCTTTCGCGGATGAAATCAACCCATCGTCGCCTTTGTATCAGACCGGTTACAAGAAAGGCATCGTGGCAATGGCGAATTCAGGCCCGAATACCAACGGCTCGCAATTCTTCATCATGGCAGCCGACTACCCGCTTCCGCCGAGCTACACAATCTTCGGTCACGTTGTATCCGGCCAAGATGTCGTTGACACAATCGACGCCGTCAAAACCGGCGCAGGTGATAAACCCGTGATCCCCGTCGTGATGAAAACGGTGGTGGTGAAGTAAAAACGCACATTTGCAAATATTTCCAAAAAGTGGTATATAGAAGAGGGAGAATGATGTGCACGAACAAAAGCAAAAAAGCAAAAGTTGGGATAAGGTGGACAAGGAATCAAAGGTAATTTTGGGGCAGGGGATGATTTCCGGATTTCCCTTTGATGAAGGATGGCCGAAGGATTCTCGTGGAAAAACATACGAGATAATCGTACGAAACGGAGAACGTCTCGATGCGACTGTCGATGACTCGGAATCCCATCGAGCTGACGGAATTCTCTGGCGCTACGGGGGAAATCGATCTTTGTCCAAATATGTTGTCGCTGCTTGGCGAGAAAAATAATAAAACAAAAAGGTCGGAACGCGGTGCGTATCCGACCTTTGTCATATCTGAAAAAATAAAATCACCACTAAAAATCTCGAGAAGAAATTGCTTTTCCGGCACATTGCGCAGGAACTTAGAAAACAAAGGATTATCTTGTGACGGGGACACAAGAGAATTCTATTGTTTTCTTGAGTTCCGAGCGGGAAGAAAGTTTTCACCAGAAAACTA